>JAUWBH010000079.1 GCA_030605085.1 Promethearchaeota archaeon
TGCTTTGGATATCAGAAAACTAAATAAGAATATTTTAACAATTCAGGATTTATTAAAAAATGGAACTCTTGACCCTTTAATGGCTGCATTTTTATACTTTAACATTTTACGAAGAACTAACATAACCGCTACGGGAGAAACAGATACTGGAAAAACAACATTAATTAATGCTTTCGATTTATTAACTCCTAAAGAATTTAGAAAAATTTATGTTGAAAATGTGACAGAATCGTTAGAACAACGCGAATATGGAAAACATCAATTAAAATATCGAGCAGATTCTTTAGATACTACAAACGAAAAATACTCAAAAAGCAATTATATTAAAACATTATTGCATCGAACACCAGATCTTATCTTTTTAGGCGAAATTTTAACTAAAGAAGAAGCAGAAGCGATGTTTCATTGTCTTGCGGCAGGACTAAGAGGGTTCCAAACAATACACTCCAATACAATAGATTCCTTAATAAATAGGTTTCTATATCATTTTAATATAAGCCTAACTTGTCTCAATGATCTTGATATTATAGTTTTATTAAAAAAAGATCATTTTAAAAGAAGGATTGTCTCAATTTCTGAGATTAATATTAAGAATTTTGAAGAAGACAGACACCATCAAGTAATATTTCAATATAATTCAAGTAAAAAAACATGGGACAATTTAATTTCATTATACGAGACCAATACAGTAGGTAAATTAAAAAAATTTGAAGATTTGTCAGAAGAAAAATTTAATACTATTATAAGGCTTTATAAAAATATTTTTGAATATCTTATGATCATTGAAAAAATTAGTAATAAAGCATTGACTGATTTGTTCCACAGTATTGCATACTTTTCTATATCATCTATTGCATTCTTACAAGATTTTTGGAATAATTGGAAAAAGATGTATCCTTTGAAGGCAAAATCAAACACAAACTTAGAATTTAAATCTTATTAGAAATGTTTTTTAAACTTTTCTTTTTGTTCTTTCTTGTTCTTAATAAATTACCTTCTACTATGAGCATCATAGAAAAAATTGAAGTTTAAATTATTCTATTTGGAATAAATATAAACCACATTAAAATCGTTAGGAATGTTTTATTTTTTACTTTTTAATTTGAACGTTAGGCCTTCTCAAGAAAGATTTTAAAAATATAAACATGAAAGCTCTTGAATACTATTTAAAATTTTGTAAATTATTTCATAAATATAATTTACCAAAGATAAGATTTAATGCTTTTAAGGAATTTACTAACACATACAAATATTTATATAAAAATATTTACGGTATTGATGAGGACGATATCAATAAAGCCACCTTTGTAGTGTTTTCAATTTCTCTGTTTGCATTAGTCATTTTTTCCTTTATCTTCACGAACATCAGCGTTCTATACATAATAATTTACTCGTTTATAATATCTTTCGCTATTTCGTATAAAATTAATACGTTTCTTTATTATAAGATTAAAAAAGACGAAAAAGTGTTAAACGCGTTATTATATTTGATCAAAATTGATTTTTCTTTGATTAAGGCAACATTGAAAGACACTTCTGATTTATATATCGCTTTTATAAATTTAATCATAAAATATGATTTACCCATATCCGAAAGATTTAAAAAAATCTTTGGAAGGATACATCAAGGTTCAGATCCTAAAAGGGAATTAAGTAATACAATGACTTCTTCCGAGGATTTTAATCGTTATTTAAGAAAATTGCTTTTAAGCAACTTTAATGTAGACTATGAACTCAATTACGACGAGGGATCTGCGGAAAAACAGATTAAGGTTGTTATAAGAAGTATTGAAAGCAAACTAGCTGTGGTCTTTTTTGTAGGCCTTTTTTTGCCCATTGGTTTAGTTTTTTTTGTAATGCTACAAGATTTTAATACAGTTCTAATGCTAATTTTTATTCCAGTCTTTTTACTCTTGTTAAATTTTTTATTTAAAAGATTTGTTAGAATAAATGTCTTGTTAATTGGATTTTTACAAGACAGCGAGGACTTAGACAGGAGAAAGTTTAACGAATTTTTATTATTTTTAGAAGGCATTGCTATCAGTTTAGAACACAAGGTAGCCCCCGAAATTGCTATTTATAACTCTTACATTCAAAACAAAGAAAATATGGCTTTATTAGAAAGACCTATAGGCGGTCAAATATCCCATTTATTGAATCTATCTTATTCGCTTGATGATTTTTTCGATTTTTTAAGAACCGAGTTAAAATCCGTTCGGTATTACATAATATTAGACACATTAGAAAGAATGTTTAAAGAAAGCGCGTATCATTCTCATAAAAAAATATACGACATTTTAGGTATTGTTCACAAACAACAAAAATTAGAAGAAAAACTTGACCTAATAATTAAAAGCGAGAAATTTAAAGTTCTTTTCTTTATTTTCTTATTACCTGTAATAATTGGATTAATTGGAGGCATACTCCCTTTATTCAAAATTGTAACAGTAGGATTGGACTCAACTAAAGAAATAACTTCTAGCAATTACATGGAGTTGATAGACTTTGTTGACTTATCGATAATTTTTATAACTCTATTCCTAAGCAATTTAATTGCTTGTTACTATTTCTTAAAGATTATTAGAGTTAAGAAAAAAGCTTTTGTTATGATTCTCAGTAGCTCATTCTTCGTACTATCTTTTGTTTTAGCGGTTGTGAACTTGTTGACATTTTTTGCGTAAGATTACAACTAAAGAAGATTTTACCATAAATTATATTCTGTAAACAAATTACTTGGATGAAAAATTAAATCTAAATAAAATAATCCTTTTCTTCTTAAGTATTATTGAAAAAAAATATTAATGTTCTAATATTCTTATCTTCAAGAAAATTTCACCTTTCTTTTGAATTAAATTAACAACAAGACTTCTTAGTTGCCTTAATTTGTAACAAAAAGAACTTTATAAAATTAAAACTAATAATGAAATAAATAAGGGCCCTTATCGGTTGGAGTGGTCTCCGACGCTGGGCTTCAAACCCAGTTATCCTGCGGAGGGATAGCGGTTCGATTCCGCATAAGGGCCGCCAATTTATTTTTTTTTAAATCTTATTTTTTGAGAAATAATTCTGAGGTTTTTAACGATAGTTTTTTAAAAGCATTTATCTAACATGATCTTGACTTAACTTACTTCTGACCAGATTTCAAATGCTTTAAAGATTGGGATAATTAACAAAAAATTCATTTTTTTTTAAACAGTTCCTAATGAAGTATTATAAAGAAAAGGTGATTATGGAAAAAGTACGGATTTTATAATTTTTAATTGAGGTTAGATTGGATTTCATACTACTATGAAATTTTATACAGTAGTTTGAGGATTTCTTATCAATATTGTGCAATTCTATTTTGTTTTTTTGTTTTGTGTTTTCTGTACTCTAGAATATCAGAAAAAAAAAAAATTTATTATAAATAGCAAAAGAGATATTTAGAAAAAGATTTTTTAAAATGTAATTATTTAGTATGATTTATATAACTTTAGTGCAGTGATTTTTTTGGTAGATTTTAACAAGATCATTTTAACCATCTTATAAATAATTGAATGTGGTTCCAAATGGTTGATTTCAATAAATTAATTGAATTCTTTAGAAACACATCTATTCCCCAAAATATGTTAAATAGAGGGCAATTAGTAATAGATAATTTCCTAAAACCAATGAAAATACTTTTCGAGCAAAAAAATGTTCCAATAAATCCATGGAACGACGAGCAGATTAAATTTTTGCTTCAAACTCTTTCGAATATGGATACTGACAAAGATAGTAATGCCGCGCGTGTAGGCGAGAGGGAAGCGAGAATTGCCTCTAAGTTGCATTTAGAAACATCTGGAGGTTTTTGTCATGGCGTTGGTAGAAGTGGTTTTTTAACAGCTCCACAACCGAAAGCTCCTGGTGCCTCTATTATGTACGAATTGTCAAATTTTTTAGCACGAAACTTTCTGAAAAATTATGGCTTGCCAAATATAGAAAAAGCAATAGTTGTTCCGCTATGTACGGGGATGTCGTTGGCATTATGTTTAAGTGCCCTAAAACCAGATTGGAATAGCAGTAATTCAATTAACAAGAGAACTATCCTATTGCCAAGAATTGATCATCAGTCGATATTAAAAGCTTTTGATTTAATAGGACTTAATACGAAAATTATTGATGGAAAAATTTTTGGAGATGCTGTAAGAGTACCAGTTGAAGATATTAAAAAAAGTTTTGATGATAATTGTTTCGCTGTAGTTTCAATTACAAGTTTCTTTCCACCAAGAGAACACGATGATATAAAAGAAATTAGCAAATTTTCTAAAGAAAAAAATCTCGTACATATTATTATTAATGCATATGGCGTTCAAAGCCCTGAATGGATGAAATTAATTCGATCTGCAATCGATGCAGGAAGAGTTGATGCAATTATTCAATCAACAGATAAAAATTTCCTTACTCCTATTGGTGGAGCTGTAATAGCTTCTCCTAAAAAAGAGATTATAACTAAGATTAGTCAAACATACGCCGGTCGTGCATCTGCAACTCCCGTGGTTAATTTCTTAATTTCTATGCTTTCATTAGGAATTAATGGTTATCAAAAATTACTACAAGAACAACAGCAAAATCGCAAAATTCTCGAAGAAAAATTAAAAGAAATTGGAGTAAATATAAACGAAAGGGTATTAAATATTTTTAATCCAGTTGCCGTAGCGATCTCTCTTGAAAATTTGAAAAAAAATCAATTATCTGCTCTTGGAGGTGCTCTATATAATTTAAGAGTTACGGGACCAAGAGTCTATAATCCCACCGAAGACTCATTTGGTGCCTGCTGTAATAATTATCCTACACCATATATAGTAATGAACGCTGCAATTGGAGCAGAATCTAAAGACATAATTAATGCTGTCGAGAGATTTGAAAAAGCTTACAATCAAATAACTCAATAATACTATAATTTTTTTCATTATAAAATCGATTAATTCCTATACTTTGTGTATGGGCAAAAAAAAAAAAAGTTTTCGTTTGATAGTATCATGTAGATATTACAGCTTATTATAACAAAATTTGCTGCTTTTGAATTCATGGACTTTACTAAAAGCGTGACGCCTTAACTCAAAATAAGAAGTACTCTGATAAATTAAACACTGCTATAACGACGCTCAAAAAATATAAATCGGAAATCATAGCATTTGCAAGAGTCTTTCTCGAACATCCAGAATTAGGGAAAACCTGTCGTTCTAACATGGAATGGCTCAATAAACGCGTGAAAGCGCCATTTAAAGCAAGTTTGAATCGACAAGGTCTCGATCACATTGTAAATCGCTTGCAATTACAGCTGGGATGCGAAGTGCGCAATTTTATTAAGTAAGAAAAAATAATTTAAATATACACAAGATTTAGGAATTAATCATAAAATCGAAAAAAAAAAATATAAAAACTATAAATTTTATTTTTATTTTAATAAGAATTATAATAATAATTACAAAAGAGTTTAGCATTCATGGAAAATAGACTGTTAAATCAATTCAATAATGTAATTAGCTCTCAATGGCTTACAACTAACATTTCCGTTAATTACGAGCCTTTAAATCATCGAACTTTATTTGAACTTGCGTATCATACTTGTAATTCGGTAGGAACAAGAAATATCTTCATAAAACTATCCCAAGACGAAAATAAAGGTGGCTCAAAAGCAATTCTCTATTCAAATACCAAAAAGTTTACTACTATAGAAGCTTTGGATGATTCCTTAGAAATAAAAAAGTATTTTGGTGAAGGAAATACAGGAGATAAATTAATAAAAATCGTAAAACCGATGCTTGAAAAAAGAAAAGAGAATTTGGCTGCTAAAGAAAAAGATATGAAAGAACAAATTTTAAAAACTATTTTAGTCGAACGTAAGTTAGACGAATGTGCAAATTTAATTATGATTAAGGATATTAATAGAAAAGTATATTTTGCGATTGGAGATGCTCGCGAAAGCGCAGCCATTGTGCCTATGTTTATGGAAGCAGATGGAGCTAGCCTTGTGCAATTGGCTTTAAATAAATGGATGACTGAAACGCAAAAACTCGACCAAGAAAAATATTTTCCGGAATCTCATGTCCCTGGTCTGCTAAAAAACTTGATTTCCATTAAAAAATGGATTCTAAATTTAATTTCCACAAATTTAGATAAATAACACGAATCTCCTTATCTTAAATTATTGAAATTATTTCAATATCGCCTTTAAAAAAGGATATATTAATCAAAGATAGTATTATCTGATATTATCAAGATGTAATACTGAGAGAATTTTTAATAAATCAGTAAATTGGCGAGCTATAATCATTATAAAGGATACTCTCATTTGATAATATTATGAAGACGGGGGACATATTACGATTACTACGAATCTCAAGACCAACATTATATAGGTATAAAGAGCAAGGGATATTAGAGGCATTTAAATTACCGCATGGATGTTACGATTTTGACGAAAAAACAGTCTATTCTTTATTAAATAAAGATATTCCAAGAAAGAATTATATAGTAAAAAGAAATAGTGAAACTAATGACAAATAACGCTAAACGATAATAGAAATGAGACTAACTGAAATAATTCAGGTACCGTATTCTGAAGAATTGTCAGAAATATGCCACTTGGCTAAGAATCTGTATAATTTAGCGAATTGGTACGTGAGACAAGATTTCTTTCATTTGAACAATATCCTCAATTACTACGATCTAGATTTCATTCTTAAGGATAAAGAAGCGTATAGAGCACTCCCTTCTCAGACTTCTCAGCAAATTCTAAGATACGTAAGTAGAGACTGGAGGTCTTATTTTAGAGGCTTAAGAGAATATAAAAAAGATTACAAAAAATTCAAAAGAAAACCCAGGATACCCGGATATAAAAAGAAGAATGGAGAATCCATCGTAATTTTTACAAATCAACAATGTAGAATTAAAGAAGAGTTTCTTTATTTTCCAAAAAAGGTTAATCTTGAACCAATTAAAACAAGAATGCAAAATAAATTGAAAGAAGTGAGAATAATACCATTAGGGTGTTGCTATAAAATCGAGATTGTGTACGAGAAAAAAGCTCCGGATTTAGGATTAGATAAAAATAACATTTTAGCGATTGATTTAGGATTGAACAATCTTATAACTGCTGTAAACAATATCGGTCAAAATCCGATTATTATTAAGGGTAAGGTTTTGAAATCTATAAATCAATTTTACAACAAACAATTAGCGTATTATAGAAGTATTGAAAACAAGAAAGGCAATTTTTCTGATACTAAAAGAATTTTGAAATTACATTTGAAACGAAATAATAAAATAACTACGTTATTTCATCGAATTTCACGATCCGTTGTAGATTATTGCGTTCAAAACGACATTGGAACGATTGTAATTGGATGTAATCAAGGCTGGAAGCAAAAAATAAACATAGGAAAAAGAAACAATCAAAATTTCGTTCAAATTCCTTTTCGTAAATTATTACAACAAATTAAATATAAATCCGAATTAGTAGGAATACAATTCGAAACGGATGACGAGTCTTATACTTCTAAATGTAGTTTCTTAGACAACGAAGAAATCAAAAAACACGATAAATATCTTGGCACACGAATAAGGCGAGGGTTATTTCGAGCTTCAAACGGAACGACTATTAACGCCGACGTGAACGCGGCGTATAATATCCTGAAAAAAGCATTCCCAAATTCCGTAGCGGTTGATGGGATAGAGGCATTCGGACTAATGCCGCAAATAATTCAACAAAACATCGTTGATAGTATTATTTGAAATAATTTGAATATCGTTTTATTCATTTTGATAGTCTAGACTAATAAAAAGATGATAAAAATAAAAGTGCTCCCGGGGGGCGTATCGCAACCAAATGTGAGGGTTGTTTCGAACCCCCGATTTCCTCGGTTTCTTCATTATTTATAAAGAACACTCAGGTTTTTACTGAACACGGACAATTCTTTTTATAATGTATGTCTGTGGGCCATTTATAAGACCTGCGCTTGTTGATCAAGCTCATAAAACCTGTGCTTGTTAACCAGGCTAAGCAACGGGAGCTTATTTTATGAAAAAATTTGTGATATCTTATAAAGTCAAAAAGAACCAAAAAAATAAAAATTTTTTTATAATCAACAGCATGAATTACTTATATTTAAATTAAATGATTTTTAATTTAATTTTAAACTTAGAAAAGAAATAATTAAACTAGGTGCAGAATAAGATATGGCAGAAATGTTACAAGACCTCCTAAGCTCCATCTACAATAGGATAGCACAGTTAAGCGACGCGATAAATGGTTTAAAAACTTCTTTAGACGACTTAAACCAAACTATTACAACGAAAATAACTGATTTAAACAATAGATTCTCGAACCTCACCAATGAAATGAATTCAATTCAAAATTCTTATGTTGAATCGATTTCTGTTATTGGTGAGGGTGTTGTAGATGAATTAGGAAAAATTCAAGAAGGGTTAGCGCTCGATTCTTTAAAGAATATTATTTCAAATCTCGAAACTTTCGAAAAAGTGGCTTCTGAAGTCCTTAACCAAGATACTGTAAATCTTCTACTTTCAGAAGCAATAGAATCCGTTAAAAAGATTAAAGAAACCTATAAAATTGAAGAGGTGGCTCCTTCTGGCTGAACAATTACTAAATCAAATGATTGAGAAAATAAATCAAATCACCAGTAGTTTAGATGGTACGATCGCCCAAATCCAAAATATGAACAATGCAATTGCCCAACTCTCATCAAAATTTAGTGAAGAGACTGTTAGTTTAAATGAGAATATCAGGTTAATTGTAGAGATATTAAAACAATTCCGAATTTCTTCCAATGAAGCGCTTAACTCATTAAGTAAAGATTTTAACGATAAATTAAAAGATATTTGGGAAAAAAAATCTATTGAGGCAATTTTAAAAGAAGAAAAGGAAGCTATTGAATTAATAAAGAAAGGAGAACAAACTATTTCTAATAACTTATATTTTGCTCAATTACTTTCAATAATTCAATCGATTAAAGAAGAAACCAACCGTTTACTCGGCGGTGGATAATAATAATTAATTTTTTTTAAATTAAATTAAGTCAACATTAAGGGGCTTAGAAACAATGCCAATAGGCTGCTTTACCGTATTATTACCAAAGGATATAGATTATAAGGTATTAGGTTATTATTTTAAACAAAAAGGATTAGATTTTAAAATTACAAGCGATCTATTTTTAAGATTAAATCTAGATCACTCAAAAAACGAGTATACACTTTTAAAATTAAAAAATTATACTCTTGTCTCTTATATTCATAAATTTATTGGAAAAATTAGCCGAAAAGCCTCTGGAATTATATTTGGATTGTTATTAAACGAAGAAGATGACGCTGAGAAATTTAGGATCTCTTTAAAGAATTGTGCCTTGATAATTGAAGATCTTAATTTTTTAGAGATGTCCAATAATGATTTTGAAGCAAAATTAAAAGAAATCTATCAAAAGAATTTAGAAACATTAAAAGATGTTTTAGACGCTAACGTATTAAAAGACAGTATTATCAACCGAACTAAAGAAATGCTAAGCGGAGATAAAAAAGAAAGAAAAAAAGCTCAAGAATTACTTGATAAAATTGAGGATAAACTTCATACGAAGATTCCTGATTATTATAAAACGGCGGAAGACGCACTTGAAAAAGAAGATTACGATAAAGCAAAAAAGTTTTTTAATAAAGCTGCTGAAGTTGCTGACGAATTATTGGAAAATGAACTAGCTAAATCCTTAATGGAAAGAGCTAATTTATCTATTAATATCCCCAATTTGACCAAAAACCTTAATGAGGTAGTCCAAAAAGCAAGAAATGCGTTAAAAAAGGAAGATTTTCATAATTCATATATTTTTTATCTAAAGGCTAGCGAATTATCGAAAGAATTAATGTTAGGTGAGAAAGAAGAAGAATACCGGCTAAAATCAAAGGCTTTACAAGATTTTTATCAAGTTGATCAAAGATTTAAGAAAAAAAAATAGTTTTTTTTAAAAAATTCTTTTACGAATATATTTAAATTTTAATTTTTTGACAAAATGAGAAAAGTAATAGCTCTATTAACTGATTTTGGGCCAAAAGGCTCGCATTATGTTGCTAGTATGAAAGGAGTTATCCTAAAAATTAATCCTGAAGCAACTATAATTGATATTTCTCATAACACTTCCTCCTATTCTATTATAGAAGCATCCTATTTACTTAAAAGTACCTATAAAAGCTTACCAGAAAATACTATAATTATAGTTGTTGTAGATCCTGGGGTTGGTTCAAGTTCAAGAAAGATCTTGGCAATCCAAACTAAAACTAATTATTATTTTGTAGGACCTGATAATGGAATTTTTTACAATTTCCTATCTAAAGATGAAATCGAAGAATGTGTGATCGTAAATAACGAGAATTATTTCATTAAACCTGTTTCAAATACATTTCACGGAAGGGATATAATGGCACCTGTTGGAGCCAATATTTTAAAAGGAGTTCCGTTATCAAATTTTGGTCCGCGATTTGACCCGAAAAATTTTGTAAAATATCCGATTAAGTTTGAAATATTGCCTAAAAGAAATATTATTAATTGCATGATTCAATATATAGATTCTTTTGGAAATGGAACTACGAATATTCCGATAGAAGCTAATTTAATTAAAGGAACTTCGTCTAAATTGAAAGAGGGAGAAAATTTAAAAATAATTGTTAAAAATCAAGAGTACGCAGGTGTGTTCACCTCACATTTTTCTAATGTACCAATAAATTCTTTATTATTTTTCCAGAAATCGAGCAATTTTCTTGAAATTTCTATCAATCAAGGAAATGCGGCAAAGCGTATAGGTTTTAAAGTAGGAGAAACTATAAAATTTGTTTTAGGATAAAAAAGGATTTAGAAATGGAAAAAGAAATCTTAGCTTGCATCGACGATGAAAATATTAAATATCTTCACTTAGGGCAAATTTCAAAATATGTGTTTCCAATGGAAAGGAAAGAAGTTCATAACAAAAAGGTTAGCCATTTGATTATCCGTTTTTTTATAATGACAATTACACCCGATAATCAAGTGTTATATCTTTTACAAAAAAGAGGTAAAAACAAAAGAAATTTTCCCAATTATTTTACAGACTCTGCTTCTGGTCATGTTTTATATAGAGATAACTTAAATCTTAATTATATTAAAGAAAACGCAATTAGGGAACTTGAAGAAGAATTTAAAATCCCTAAGAAAGCCATTCAAAAAATCATTTTTAACGATCTAAATGTTGAAGAGGATAACTTTACTAAGGAAATTGCCTATATCTTCTTTGGATTAGTTGATAACGATGTGAAATTCGACCCCAATCCTCGCGAATTAGAAATTGATGGTAGTGAATTTTATAATAAGACCGAATTAAGAAAAATATTACAGAATAAGAAAAATGTTGACTATTCAAAAAAAATTTGGGAGTATTTACTAAAAATAGATGTTAAAGCTCTTTTTAAAAGAGAAAAAAATTTAATTAAGAACGGTCAAAATGAGGTTGCTCTATTTATAGGAAGATTCCAGCCGTTGCATCACGGTCATATCTATGTTCTAAGAAAAATCTTAGAATTACATAAAAAAATAAAAATTGGTATCGGGAGCTCACAATTATCGAGTACTAAAAATGATCCATTTACGAATGAAGAGAGAAAACGGTTTTTAAAATCCGCATTAGAGAAAAGAAACATAACGAATTATGAAATATACGATATACCTGACATTTTCAACGCAAAAAAATGGGTGGAGCATGTCGCTTCAATAGTAGGTAGTTTTAATGTAATTTATTCTAACAGCGACTGGGTTCGACAATTATTTCAAAATAAAGGGTATACCCTCGGAAAAAAACTAGGAATCTTTAAAAAGAAATATAACGGGAGTAATGTGAGAAAATTAATAAGCAAAGAAAATAAAAATTGGACAACTTTAGTGCCAAAAGAAGTTGTAAACTTAATTATTAAGGTTAATAGGATTGAAAGAATTAATTCTTTACAGTAAATTCACTTTAATTGAATATAAAAAGGAATAATTTAACTAAATTATTTTAAATAATCAATTTTGCTATCATCAGTAGGTTCTTTGAAGAAAAATAACTTATCTCCGTCTAATCTGACATTTACTCTTTTACTTTTTATAGTTTCAAAAATCTTAAATTTTATTTCGTCATCTGTAAAAGCCAAGCTAGGAGTTTTGTATTTTATGTATCCAATCATATCTGTTAATAAGAAAGAATTTGATATTGTAGAAAATAATTGAAAAGCACCGTTTATTTTTTCCACTAGTAGGGGGGTCATATCAAATTTCGTCTTAATTCTTACAATTTTTTTATGGAGTTTAATAACATCGTCAAATTTTGGATTAATTTCTAAAGCGCGATTACATGAGTCAACTGCTCTTTTATATGCCTTAGCGATATAGAATCCATTAGCTATATCTTTCCATAATAAAGAATCATCGCAGTTGTTTTTAATCATAGCTTTATATACTTTAATAAGATTACTAAAAGCCAAGTCATAGAGCCAATCGATCTCTAATGATTTAATATAAGCCTCAATTGCTTTATCGTATTGATTTGTGCTGAAATAGACCCATCCCAAATTATTCCACGCAATCTTATCGTTTTTGTCTAGCTTTAAAGCTTTTAAATATGCATCAATAGCGTCGTCGTATTTTTCTAAATAACGATATGCGCGCCCAAGATCTACCCAATTGGCCGTGTTTAACGGATCCTTTTCTAATGCTCTTTTAAATACTTGTATCGCTTCATCGTACTGTTTTTCTTTGAAATAAATATTCGTTAGATTAACTATCGGGACATCGTAAGCGCAATCGATTTCCAGGGATTTTTTATACATTTCAATTGCTTTTTCTAATTCTCCTTTACACTGGAGGCTCCAGCCAATATTGTTTATTGCCACTTTATTATTAGATTCAATTTCTAATACCTTATCGTAATATTCAATTGCCTTATCGTATTTTTCCAAGTGTCTATAGGCTAAACCAATGTTAATTAAGGCATCAATATTTTCAGGTTCTATATTTAAAGCACGGCTGTAATTTTTGACTGCTTCTTCATATTTACCTTCGTCAAAAAAAAAATGTCCTTTATCAATCAATTCTTTAGCGTTAACCATCTTAGTGCACGCAATTTTTCTCTTTATAGTAGTAAATATTAAAATAGTCAGTAAAATTTATTTTTTTTCATTTTGTTTTATATGTATTACATAAAAATATAAGTTTAAAAATTTAGAATAAGAAATTTAATATTCGTGAATTTAAGAGAGATCAGAATTTAAATGAACGATGAAACTCTGTTGGAAATAGATGGCTCGATGATGGAAGGAGGAGGTGCGATATTACGTCTAAGCGCAGGTTTCTCTATTTTATTTAATCGTCCAATCAAAATTAAAAATATTCGCGCTAATCGCCCAAAACCAGGTCTAAGAACACAGCATCTTTTAGGGCTTCAAACATTAGCGAATTTAACTAATAGTAAATTGAGCGAATGTAAGGTTGGAACGAGAGAATTAACTCTCACACCTAATAAAGGAGTTAAAAGCAAGATTCATGTAAACATAAATACTGCTGCAAGTATTGGGCTTCTTTTGCAGCCAATTCAGATTGCGTGTTTAGGTTTTAATAAATCTAATAAAATCGAAATATTCCTTAGAGGTGGGGCCATTTTTGGTAAATGGGCTCCCAGCCTTAATTATCTTAGAGAAGTCCCTTTTCAAATTTTTCAAAAATCGGGGTTGAAAATTGATATATTTATCCAGCGTTATGGATTTTATCCTAAGGGGGGTGCAGAAGTAAAATGTGCAATATATCCTCCAAAACAAAATCTAAAGCCAGTTAACTTAACCGAATTAGGAAATATTGAATTGATCCAAGGGGAAATCATTATCACAAATCAATTAAGACGACAGAGAGATAATATAGGAGCAAGAATTCGAAAATCAGTTAAGCAGCAACTTAAAAGAAATTTAAACATTGATACAGATATCAAATATACATGGGTGGATTCTATTAGCCCAGGTGTAGGGCTCTCATTATGGGCTCGATCCGATTCAGGAGCGATAATTTCAACGGGAACAATTTTAGGTGAAAAACGCATTACTTCAGAGAAATTAGGTGTGATGGCTGCAAATGAAATAATAAAGTATATTCAAAACGACATTCCTGTTGACAATTATTTAAGCGACCAATTAATACCCTTGATGGCTTACACTAAGGGACCTTCAAAAATTAAAGTGCTCGAAATCTCCAATCATACTAAAACAAATTTAGAATTGGTTAAAATGTTCACAGCAAGAAATTATACGATAAATAAAGAAAACGAATATTTTATAATAGAATATCTATAAATTGAAATTGTCTTCAATCCCATCCCCAAAATAAGAAAAAGATTATATATAGGAAATTTTTATATGATAAATATAAAAACATTTTAAGATTACTAAAAAGATGTCCGAAGGAACTATAAGATGTCCAAGGTGCGGAAACGAGAATAGTTCTGACTCGTTCGCCTGTTCTTTCTGTGGTAGACGGTTAAGGATTGAAAAAATTGAAAACATATCTTTTTTCAAAAGAATAGAAGAAGAATGGATTAGCCCTGCACCTTGGTTTGTGAAGATCTACTGGTTATTCGTTAAGCCAAATTTCGCTTTCTGGGATATTAATCATAAGAGAAAGACAGCTCCGGGTTATATTATATTAATATTGAACACTTTACTTTGGGGATTAATGGGATTAGCCTTCGCTTCTCGCTTTAGATTTAACGATTTGGCTTTAATGGCCATTTTTGGTTTAAGTTTTTTCTTGATTTTTTTAGTGTTTGGATTTATCTTTAATTTCGTCTTTTACATGATACTGATTTGGATGTTTTCGAAGGGTGCTGACTATTCAGTCAAATTTTCAGAAAGATTAGAAACTCGGTTTGGAGGTGTAAAAAAAGAAACTTATGAAGAATCTGAAATGAGCCCATTTAGTATCTATAAAAGTGGTACGCTCATGCAAAAAATGGAAGCACATAAATATAAAATGTTAATGTGTGCATTTACACCTTTCTTGTTAACAAACACAATTAAAATTATTATCGTTCTAATAGCACTCCCTACATTAAATGTTGGTGGAGGTGGGGCTAATTTTAATGCGCTAAGGATAATGTTTAGCTCTCCAGTATGGGCCGTTTTAGATGTTATTGATGCCTTAACTATGGCAATTTGGGTACCTATTTTGATGGCATTAGCGATTAGAGAATTATCTAATTCATCTACGATCCGAGTTTTAATTTCGTCGCTGGTTATAGGCGTTATTGTGTCAATATTCTTCTATTTTTTGAGGCCAACCTTATTCGGTTAAAGGTTAAATTTATTAACTCAAAATCAATTTCATATTTAACGGATTTGATTTATTAATTGTTAATAAACATGACAAATCCTCGTAAAAAACATCTTGAAATCGAATTTGAATCTGAATTATTTGCTTTAATTAATACTATAATTAATTTACATCAAAAATATCGAGAAGGGTCCATCAACGACAATTTCTTTCGAAAAGCCATAAAAAATTCTACAAACAATTTAATTAAGTTGAACATTAAACTGAAAGAAAAGCAGATTTCTCTTTCTGAAGTAATTCATGGCATGAATCTTATTAAAAAATATAATAAAGCAATTGGTATATTGCGTTTGGCTTTAAATTCTTCAGACGATTTCCTTGGAAATAATAGCCAAACCAAATCTCAAAATTCAAACAAAGTGAGATCTTCGATATTAGAACTGCCCGGATTGTTCTCAAAAATTACATCATCATTTATCACCCTTATGGATGCTCTAAAATTAGAGGGTCTTAAAAGTAGCGACCTTATAATTAAACTATTAAAAGAATTGAAATATAACATTAATAAAATTCCAATTACAGGTTTTGAGGAAATTCAACTTAAAATTGAAAAAATATCTTATATAGTTTTAGATAATTCACAAAATCTCGTTGAAAACAAATTAATTGTAAACAAATTGTACGAAATTTTTAAAGAATTTCAGCAAAAACTTAATTAGTATTTCTTCGCTTAAAGTCTTTTAAATTAAATATTTAAGCTAAATTTGCTATTAAACTACTTTGATATAGGTCTTTAAAAATTAATCTTAAGATATTTTCAAACGAATCAAGAATACCTTCGCCATTTGTAGCAATTGTGTGATTAATATCTATATTTTTGTATTCATCGTAATTAATCTCTTTCAAGAAATTTGACGGATTAAATTTCTCGGGTAAATCTTGTTTATTAAATGCTATGATTTTTGGAAGCTCCTTAAGATATTCGTTAAAATAACTCTTTAACTCTTTCCACGAAATCAGATTTCGCTCGTAAGCACTTGTTTGGGAATCTGCTACAAAAATAAGCCCGTCAATTGCTCTCAGCGTTATAGGACGTGTAACAACATAAAAATCTTGTCCAGTTGTTGAATAAATATGAAGTTTTAACACCCAAAGCTTATTTTGGAAAGAAATATTCGCATAATCAAAAAATAGAGTTCGTCCAACTGTACTTTCAATACTTTCAACTTCATCTTCTTTACCAAAATGTTTAAAAAGAGCTTTAAGAGATGTAGTTTTTCCGGAGAGCGCAGGACCGAAATAGACAATCTTGAGCTGTATGGTTTTGTCGAGAGCATTAATTATCATAATTTAATTAGAATAAATGATTTTTCAATAATTCTAAAATTAGATATAAAAACTAATATCAAAAATAAAATAATAAATGAAAGATAATGAAAAAACAGCTTTTTGTAATCATAAAAATTAACCCCAATAAAGACTGGCAATATCTCAATTGGTATATGATATATTTTGCAATTGGTATATTGCGTTTGGCTTTAAATTCTTCAGACGATTTCTTTTGAAAGAGCATTTCAAAATATTAATTAAGAATTTTCACATCTTTCAATAAAAAGTAATAATTTAATTTTCGTCATTTGTTCAAGATGTAAAATTGGAATTTTAAAAACTTAAAATAATAAAATTAATAATTTTTTCTTGCTTTATAAAAATAATAGTTTCACAATTAATTCTATTAGTATAATCATTAGCATTAAAAGGTACGAATAAAATTGCCACGACCCGGTTTAAGATCAAAAGCTCAAGCACGAAAAAAATTAAGAACTCCTGGAAACCGAAATGTTACGCATTATTGGCGGAGGAAACCTAAGAAAGACCATTGTGCTATTTGTAAACGACCCATTGGCAGTATCCCGAGACAAAGGCCTTCAAAAATGAAAAAGACTAAAAAATCTAAGAGAAGACCCAATAGATTGGAAAGTGGACGCTATTGCCACAAATGTCTTCAAACCTTAATAAAAGAAACTGTTGTAGGGAACCAATAATCTCTTGATAATTGCCTAAGTTTCTTTATTTATAAGAAAATGTCAAATTTTTTATAATTTAAATTCAATCTTTAAACATACTTATAAATAAAAGGAAATCTGTAATAAATAATGATTTTAACTATATCTGGATTACATGGTTCTGGTAAATCTACGATTGGAAAATTAATTGCTAAAGCTCTTGGAATTAGGTATTATTCCGCTGGCGATGCGTTTCGAAGTCTCGCAAAAGAAATGAACATGACATTAGAGGAATTTACTGAGTACGTAGAGAAACACCCCGAAATTGATAAAAAATTGGACGATAAAATCGTAGAAATTGCTAAGAAGGGAAATGTCATTGTTGATAGCCAATTAAGTGGATTTCTCCTCAAATCGATCGCAGATCTAAAACTACTTCTCACTTGCCCTCTAGAGACTCGAGTAAAAAGAATGGCTAATAGGGATGGAACTTCCTACGAAGAAAAGATGAATGAAACAATCTTAAGAGAAAAATCAGAATTAGAAAGATTCAAAACAATATATAATATTGATTTGGCTGATATCGAAAAAGTTAAAAAAACTTACGATGTAATCCTCGCCACCGAAGGATTATCTATTGACGAAGTTTTAAATAATATTTTAGACATTATAAAAAACAAAAATCTAACTAAATCGTGATTTTAAAAAAACATAAAAATTTTATTTTTGTGTTTATTTCATTATCTAAAATAGATTGTTTGTCCTTACTGGAATAAATCCAGCAAAGACGAATTAACTAAAAATAATTTGGTGACAAATTATAAGCGTAAGCGTTTACGATATAGGAAGAATAGTTGTAAAAACAATGGGACGTGAAGCAGGAAAGTACTGCGTAATCGTGGACATTATCGATAAAAATTACTTACTTATTGATGGCCTGAAAGTTCGAAGACGAAGGGTTAATTATAATCATATTGTACTTACACCAGATGTAATTAGCCTTGAAAAGGGAGCTGATCACGCTGCTGTTGAAGCAGCTATTAAAAAAGCGAGGAAAACCAAGAGAATGGGCGAGACAGTTCCAATCCCAACTAAATAATCTAAATAATAATTTATTTCAATTTTAATAATATCAACTAAATTTTATTTTACTTTAACTTTAAGCAGCGGTAGCCTAGCCTGGTAAGATTTTTCTACATGAAAAGCCTAGATAGACGCTGGCTTGGAGTAGATTATTGTAATCCCCCCGATAAGCCAGTGCGCGTATGCGCTCGAGGGTTCGAATCCCTCCGTCTTGCTCGGAGAACGAAAATCCCTCCCGCTGCGCTTTTTAATTATTTCAGTCTATTTAAAATTGAAGGGTCAAAATCAAAGAAAAAGAAAAATTTTAATTTATATAATAGTTTTTATAATTAATTAACAATTCTTTAAGGATTTATTAAAATGAAAAAGCTTCAAACTAAAAGTTATTCTAGAACTAAAGTCTTTTTGAAGCAAGAATCTCCTTTAGGATTGTTAGGGTTATTAAATCTTTTATTATTGTTACTATAAGCCTTCTCTCGTTCTATAAGAATCGGGCTTAATGGGTTCTTATAAACAGAAAAGGCGTGCAAATGTTGAATAAATTAAAGTAGGTTAAAGAAAATGGCAGGAAAAAAAGATATTTATGTATCGTCAATGATGGAACAAATTAGGGGGTCTCTAAACCTCCCAGAACGGGCGTATTTTTTTGATACAACCCTCCGTGACGGCGAGCAAACACCAGGGATAAGTTTTACGCACGAGGAAAAGTTATCCATTGCTCAAGCCTTAGATGTACTAAGAATAGATATAATTGAAGCTGGTTTTCCTATAACATCTCAAGGAGATTTTGAAGCTTGTCGAGACATTGCTAAATTAGGACTGGATTTGGAAGTAATAGGTTTAGCTCGAATGAACAAATTAGACATAGATAGAGTTATAGAAGCCGATATGGACAGCATTCATGTATTTATTGCTACTTCGGATTTGCATCTGAAATCAAAATTGCAAATGACCCGGGAACAAGTATTAGATCAAATTGCAAAAATGGTATCGCATGCAAAAGATCATTATTCAATTGTGCTATTTTCGGCAGAAGATGCAACCCGTTCGGATTTAGATTATTTAATTAAAGCGAATCTAACCGCAATTGAAAATGGAGCTACAAGAATAAACATTCCTGACACGGTTGGAACAATCTCTCCACGAGCTTTTGGCTATATTATAAAAAAGGTTTACGAAGCAATTCCTAAAGATATTAGAATCGCTGTACATTGTCACAACGATTTTGGATTAGCTGTAGCGAATACCATTGCTGGCTTCGAAAATGGCGCATCGGAAGCTCAAACTACAATAATGGGACTCGGAGAGCGCGCTGGAAATGCTTCTTTTGAAGAAACGGCTATGTCTATTTACGCTTTATATCAAATTCCTATGAATATTAATACGAAAAGCATTTTTCCCACGGCGAAATTAGTAGAAAGTTATTGTGGTGGCAAAATTAAGATTGGTAGATTACAACCGTTAATCGGTCAAAACGCTTTTGCTCACGAAGCCGGAATTCACGCACACGCAATGATACAGAACGCTCGTACGTACGAACCAATTACACCTGAATTAATCGGTATTAAAAGGTCTGACGATGTTGAAGAAATCATTAAGCAATCAATTAAGTTAGGAAAGCACACAGGAGGCCACGCTCTTAGAGCAAAATTGGAAGATATTGGAGTACAAGCCACAGACGACCAATTTAAAAAAATAATGGAACGTGTAAAAAGTTTTGGCGATAAGGGACACGAAGTAATGGAAGAAGACTTTTTAGCAATTGTTAAAGATGTTTTAGGAGAGCTTCCAAAAGAAGAACAATATGTGATACTCGATGAATTAACTGTCTTAACTGGATCAGTTACTCCCACCTCTACTGTACGCTTGAAGATTCGTAATAATGGAAATTTCATCGAGAAAGTAGCGTCTTCTGTGGGAGTAGGTCCTGTTGATGCGTCAGTTAAGGCAATTGTTAAATGCTTTGAACCAATGGGTAGAGTTAAACTTTTGGAATATCATATTGAGGCTGTAACTGGTGGAACCGAAGCTCTTGCTAATGTTAAAGTTGAATTAATGGATTTAGAAAGTAATTATATTGTAAAAGCAAATGCTACGCACGAAGACATTGTAATGAGTTCCGTTTTAGCACTTTTGAAAGGACTAAATCGCTTAATGAAACAAAAAAATACTTAATTAAATTAAATTTTTTTACGCTTTTTTTTTAGACATTAAAATTCTTTTAAATATATTAAAAAGGAATAAAAAAAATAAATTATATGTCGGGAAATTCCATTGATGCTGCCTTTTGCCCGCCAAACATTTGTTCCATGCCACCAGAAGCTTGTGTCTGTAATTTTAAAATTCGTTGAAGCAAAGTATTGATGCCTAAAGAACAAACAAAATACCATCCCGTAAAGGTCAACCACGCTCCGTAAGGCTGCATAGCTTCGGCTATTCCCATACGGACAAAGAATGTTAAGTTCCCATAAAAATCGGGATTCATCGGTGTTGCCGCCACCGGATTATCGCCTAAAAGATTTCTTAAAATCAAAAATATGATTATCATTGGTACGAAAGTAATCAAAGTAGGCTTCATCCGAGCCATTGCCATGCCTTTTCAGATAGAGAAAGAGATTTTCACTATTTGCTGAGTTTTTTTAAGCATTACATCGCGTCGCTCCCATTTTTTCCGCTGTTTTTTGTACCTATCTACATCGATTTCAGCCAATTCAATTATCTTTTTCTTCTCCTCTTGGTGTGCTTTTATTTGCTTTTGCTTCCTTTCAATCTCCTTAGTATCAATCAAAAGTTTTGTGAGACCAACGCTGATGACTGCTACTATTATTGATAATACTAAAATAAAGAGCGTCGAACCAGGAGGAGTAACCATCCATTGAGGTGCTTGATTGAGCATTAATAATCCCATTATAATAACCTCTTACGATTTATGAATTTTATTTGATTAAATTAATTCTAATTTTATAATTTTTTATCAATTAAATATCATATCATTATAAGATTGGATTTTTATAAGATTATATAAATTTTTATAAGATATTAACGAATTGTAGTAGCAATAAAATAATTGAAAAATCGTAAAAAAAAAAATGGTGAGATGCCTAAAAATCAATCTAATCCTAGGAATCCTCGCATGCTCGGGTATTGTTCTGCCGCCACTTCCTTACTTATAGTTTCGGCATAATTGTGAATAATCCCAATTGCAATCAAAAGGCCTGTACCGCTTGTAAGCGCGCCAAGACTGTCTGCCATAAAGCTTAACACGGCTATGATGATTCCATTTAACACTATTAATGTGGGGATATATCGCTTCAAGATTCTTTCGATTATTTTTTCTGAGCTTCGGAATCCTGGTATCATCATTCCTGAATCTATTATCTGAGATGCTATAGTGCGCGGGTCCAAACCGCCTACATCGACCCAAATTTTCCCAAGATATATACACAGGAAGATGAATATGAATAAATAAATAACCGCCCGAATGGGATCGCCAATTAATGCTTCTATTCCTAGCGGTGGCGAAAGGTAATATATTATGCCTCCTGTCGGTAATAGATAATTCCCCGCACCTGTTCCTTTTTGTGCTTCGAAAGTCCCAATTAAATCAAGCCAGAATGCTGTGTCTTCATTACGCAATCCCGAGGCTGGTCCTGCGATTAACTGACCAAAAAACAGGAGGTTAGCGTATAGAGCGTTAACTAATATTACAGGGATATTAGAAACATAAAGCAGTTTCATGGGGTACTTGCCTTTAAATCCTCTGTGGCCTCTATAGGCAAGCGGTATTTCAACGCGCGTACCTTCGAACCACACAACAATTAGAAATATTATAATGGTTGTAATTATACCTAATATCGATGGGAGTTGTCCTCGTATGAATAAATCGTCTAAGTTAGTATTAGGGTCGTCGTCGAATAGCACGTAAAAAAAAGCGATGACAACGCCTCTTGGCACACCGCCTTCACCAGGAGCCTCGACAAAACTAAAAGCGTTCCAAAATATTTGCCCTGCAACGCCAGCAGCTATGAACAAAGAAACGCCACTACCGAGTCCCCATCCCTTCTGGAGTAATTCGTCTAGCATAATGATAACAATACCTGCGAACAATAATTGGAGAAATATAAGAACTGCGGCTTGGAGTCCGATTTGATTTAATGGACCGAATGCTCCGCCGATGAGATAAGCAATAATATTAAACATTGTAAGAAAAACAGCAATTACTTTCTGCGATCCGCTAAACATCGATCTATCGTAAGGATCGCTCATGTCAACATTGATCATTTTGGAACCGAGCAATAATTGCATTATAAGACCTGATGTAACTATTGGACCTATTCCAAGCTCAGTTAAACTTCCTCTCTGACTTGCAAGGATTACCCTAAGCCAATAGAAATAATCCGTAGATTCTTCGAGTTGTACGCCGTATAAGGGTATATTGGACATTATTAAATAAACTACTAATACTATCGCAGTCCATACAAATTTCTCTTTAAATGATACCTCCCTTTGTGGATTTCTAATTTCTGGCATAATCCTTACAAAAGGGGTAAAAACTTTAATAAATGTTCCAGCCATTTTACTTCAGTTCAAAGTATTTTCGTATAATATACTAGTAAATTATAATATAACTAATAAAAATAGAATTTTAAAAAAAGTTTTTGATTTAAGTATGTTAGAAAAGAAAATTAATCTTTTTCAAACTCTTAATGCGATTAGACTATTAAAATGAATAAAATGGTATTCAAATTATTTTAAATAATATTATCAACGATGTTTTGTTGTATTATTTGCGGCATTAGTCCGAACGCCTCTATCCCATCAACCGTTACGGAATTTGGGAATGCTTTTCTACTCCGAAAGGTCGCCATCCAGATCTGCGCTGGACGGGCTTTCAGTTATGCTCTCCCATTCTCGATACGAGAAAACTTTTCTACTATTGAGGGAACCCCTCAATATGTTAATATTGAGTTAAAGTATTTAAGCGTCTATAGTGTAGAGACTTTCTAATTTACAGTAGTATTTTCGAAATAATTACAAAAATAATATTGTTTGATAATATTTGGTATAAATGTTATTGATTTTTTTGACTATAAATTTTAAAATTAAAAAAAATTAAAAAAAAAAGAAATTTCCTTATTCTTTAGATATCGAAATAACGATTGAGACGCTTAAAAAAGGCTTCCGATTCCAGTAGGCTCCTCAGCTTCAGTCTCTTCCTCTTTTCCTTCTTTAGGTGGTGCTTTACCTTTTGCTCCCCCTGTTGCTACGGGAGCGGCCATCACTGGAGCGGCTGTTGCCGATGCAATTATTGTATCAATGTCTTTTTCTTTTAAACCAGCAACGAGTTTAGAAATCTGTGCTTTATCGCTTGTAACTCCCGTCGCTTTTAGAATTTTTTCGATATTTTCTTCAGTAATCTCTTTTGACGCCTTATGAAGTAAGAGCGCAGCATATATACTTTCCATAATTCCATACCTCTATTTTTTATATTTTTTATTCAAATTTTTAGTAAACTTCAATATTTTTTTTAAAAAAAATTTAATTTATGTATCAAATAATCCTCCTATTCCAACACCATCTTTTTCCCCTTCTTTTTCTTCAGCCTTAGACTCTTTATTCTTTGCTGTTGGTAATGTAGCTCCCCCGAAAATCGTTGCGTTAATAACATTCGCATTAAATATCGCTTTTTTGATATATTCTTCCATCATCTCATCAACAAAAATAGGCACTTCTAAAAGAACTCCGAGTGCTTCCCTCCACGCTTTTTGTATCATTGGTTCAATTGTTTCGTCGTCGACAACTCCTAACTCTATAGCAAGCCGTTGAGCAGCTAAATAACAAGATGCAATATCTTGTTGGAACGCTTCCATATCCATGTACAAGATTTCACTTGGTATTATTTCTCCATCGCTCCAAGCAAAGTGGATTTTAACCAATGATTCTATAGGTGTAATGACAAGTTTTTTTAAAACGGCCGCTTGTTTAACGTCCACAAAAGATCCCGCTGTGTGAGTTCTCGTGTCTTCTTTTATCCAAATAGTATCGTTTTGTATGCGAGTAGGCAATCGCAATGTCATGTTTAGTTCCGAAATTACTTGTCCAGTAGGTAGACCTGTATCTCCTGCAGGAACCCAAATGTCCACCGGAGTAATCTCATCTGGTTTAGCTGGAACCATCCATTCATTCTCGTTAAAGATTCTTTTCAATTCAAACATATCCATATTCGTAAAAACAAGACTCGATTGGCCGGGAATGTTTTTAGCTAATTCGTCTAAATTTGCTTTTTTTGACTCTTTTTGATATTTTTCTATAGCCCGTATCTGTAAAGATTTTTTGGACATTCTAATTTCCGCTTTTCCTCTTAATAGTTTCCGCGTTGCCTGGATTTGTTTGTCGTTAATAGTTCCAACCTCAATTACGGCGACATTTTTGTATTGTTTGAATAAATCAACTAAATAACCAATTTCATCTAATTTCCATTGCGGTACAGATTTTTTCGTTATCATTTTTTTACACTCCTATGCTTTTTAAATAATTTTCCTCTATCTTAATTGATTTTCCCATACTCGTTTTGACAAACATGGATTTAAAATTATTATATTTATGAGGCATCAAGCTTGCGATATATTCTACAATTGCCTTAATATTTTCGTAAACTTTATCCATCTCCATGGACTTTTT
>JAUWBH010000167.1 GCA_030605085.1 Promethearchaeota archaeon
TTTACTGTTTGTGTGTATATTCGCAGCGCGTCTTCAGCAACAGTATCAGGAATTCCTAATCTTTTTTGTAATCGCTGTAAATTTGGTAGAGCAATCCATAGATTGCGTTCATAACTCGTTGTTAAACTTCTATGAATTTTAGCCAGTCTATTAAACTTAGACTTATATTTTGGACTTAAAAGGGTACCCCGAGCGTCGCGGCTACCACGAATAATCGTCCGCGGCCCTATTGGTGAATATACCCTCTCGTTACTCTTGCGTTTCTGAATCTCTTCAGCCGTAAAGGCTCTTCGAGGGGATGTATCGAATATCTGGGAAGATACAGAGCCACAATTTAAACAAACATAAAAGCCATCTTCTTCGCTAATCTTCGGGGAATCACAGCATTGCTCTTCTTCATCTTTGTCGAAAAAGTCGTCTTTTTTTGAATAAGGATTATCAGATGGCATTTCTAAAAGTAACTATCTCCTATTGGAAAAGTTAATTGTTCAGTATTATATTGATATGAAATTACATATATAAATATCTAGGATTAAAATGCGAAGAGAACATATTTAATTTTAATATTCCTTAAATTTAAACAAACATATTTAATTTTAATATTCCTTATATTTTACAGTTACTCCTATCCTAATTTAATTTTAATATTCCTTATATTTTAAAAAGAAATGGGAATTACCTTGTCATCAGAAATTTCTAATGTAATAAAAGTCTTCTCTAAGTTTTTAGATCAAAAATTAGTAAAAAATTTCAAAAAATTAGAAACTATCGATGATATTTTACAGTTACCCATTAATTTCTATAAGTTTTTAGAAAAAGACGACATTGAAATCTTAAAAAATAGGTTTAAAGTTTTTAATATTGAAGAAGCTGCTAAATTAAATAAAGATAATCCTTTTGAAAAACTAATCGATCTCAAAAAAAAAAAGGATCCCGCAAAAATTAAAGAATTACAAAAAGAAATTAGCGAAATTAAAAAAGAACATCCTGATCTCGAAAATAACGTAAAAAAAGCTATTACTATTAGTTCCTTGATAGTAAGCATTAAAGAGGAAACCATCGAAATAGATAAAAGACTTCAAAAAGTAGTGGTTGTTGGTTTAGATAATGCCGGAAAAACTGCGGTCTTATCTTCCTTCGGAAAAAAACTAGGAATAAGAGATTTGAAGGATATAGCGTCGTTAAAACCCACCGTTGGCGTAAAAAGAAAGGTAATTGAAAGTTCAAACTTAGAACTTTTTGTGTGGGATATGGGAGGTCAAGAACAATATAGAGACAAATACTTAGTTAATCCTGAAAAATATTTTCTTTACATAGATTTACTTATATATGTAATTGATGTTCAGGATTCGGAAAAATTTGAAAAATCTTACGATTATTTTGATAGAATTCTTGATACACTAATTGCCTTAGAAGAAAATCCCTATATTCTGATTTTTATCCATAAATACGATCCTGACTTAAAAGATAAACCTGAAATAATCCTAAATGTAGAATTTTTAAAAGATATTTTAAAAGAGCTATTTGGAAAGAAGAAATATAATTTTGATTACGAGATTTATTTAACGTCTATTTTTAATTTAATCTCTAATGAGCCAAAATTTTCAAAATATATAAAAGAAGTAATGAAATCACATTATTCGATCACAGATCCAACGGTCTTAAAGGTAGAAGGTTTGGGTAAAATATTAGAGGAAACAATGAACGCGATTATTCGGCTGTCAGAGAGTATCTCTCTTTCAATTAACGATATCGATACCCGTCTCACTGCTATTGAAAACTCTATGTCTCAAGCTATAGCTCCAAAAGAAATCCAAACTACTTACAAGAGCGCTGTCGAAGTAGATACTAGGTCTAATGTTCTTAACGAATTAAAAGATTTGTTTGAAAGAAAAAAAAAATTAGATATTTAACCTTCTTGTTTTAAGATAAAACACAGTTTTGCTTTCTACACTCGTAATCCTTTAAATTTTTTCGCTTACCTTTACTGATTTTAAAAATCTATGCGCCTTTTTAACTTTGCGAATTTTAGTCCTAAAATAATTTACAGAATGGCTGTCTGAACCAACAAAAACTTTTGCTCCTTCCATTTTTAATTTTTTTATAACTTTTTTGGAGGGAAATGTCCGTCCAATGGGAAATTTAATCCCCGATAGATTATATTCAATTCTTATATTGTTTTTTATGCAGAGTCTGCCTAGTTCCAAAACTCGTTTATCTGAAACATCAATGTCCAATGTGGGTCTTAAATCTTTTCTATTAATATAACGATATATCGTGTCTAGATGGCATATATTTTTAAATATTTTAGAATTTATCATTCTCCCCATTAGTTCAAAGTATTCGTCTACAATTTGTTTTATTTTTTTTTTTCTTAATAGCTTAATTAATTTTTCCCTTGTAGTGAATGGGAATCCAATATCAATCTCGTGAAGCGTTCCCGCGATAAAATCTAGTTGTTTTTTATAATCATCCATGAATTCCCATAATTCCATTTCTCTATCAATATAGTAATCCACTTCGAGTCCGCTTAATACAAATTCGTAATTTTCCTTGAGTTTATCTAATTCTTCGAGATATTGCTCAATTTTGCCATCTCCATAAAATGGATAAGTTCTATCGAATTCAATGGGATAAAGTTCATAGTGGTCTAAAAAGCATATATTAATTTTATTTTTCTTTGCTACTTTAATATAATCTTCAAATGTAGGTCCAAATTCCACTATATCGTGACTCCATTTAGAGTGGATGTGATAATCTGTATATTTAAACTTCATGGATTAGCGTTCTTAGTAATTTAAGAATGTAAATTAAGATATAACCATTTTATTCTTTATCGAAATAAACTTCGTAAAATAACTCTTTAGAGCCGACTTCAGGGGGCGTAATTTTAGTCCGTCCACCTTTTCGTATAATTTGAACGGTTTCTTTATTTTGGATATGAATGTTTCCATAGAACCCTTTAATCCCTCTCTCCTTCGCTATTATTATTAAGTGATGATATAAATATGATGCAATTCCTTTTCCTCTCCAGTCTTCCCTTATTACGAAGCTGAATTCTGCCATATTATTGCTTGGATTTAAATAATAAGTAGCGTTTCCGACCATTTCTTGATTAGAAATATCCCCAACGAACGCTCCTATCGAAAAAATTTTATTATAATCTATATTGACCTCGAATTGTGTTTTTGAATGTAGAAATTCTTTTTTTACTTCAAAGAAGCGTAAATATCGATCTTTCTCGTTAAGAGAATAATATAAATCTTTTAATAAAGTTTCGTCAGTGGTTTTTACGGGTCTTACAATTATTTTTTCGTTCTCTCTTGTCATAAAATATGTTTCGTATTGTTTTGGATAAATACAAATATTTCCTTCCTCGTCGCATGGTAAAATTTGATCTGAATAGACATATTTTAACTTTTTGGCCTCATCCAATAAATATTGTCTGAAATCAGGATGTGCTATACAAATTAATTCTATAACTCTGTCTCTTATTGTTTTTCCATGTAGATATGCGATGCCCCATTCTGTTACAATGTAATGTACATCGGCTCGCGATAATATTACGCCTGCGCCTTCTTCTAAACGAGGTACAATGTTTGATTCTGTACCATTTTTTCTTGTGGATGGCAACACGATTATTGGTTTCCCTCCTTTAGAAAGTGCAGCACCTCGCATGAAATCTACTGTATCTCCAATTCCTGCGTAAAACTTATAACCTCTTTTTGAAGCGTTCACTTGTCCAGTTAAATCAATTTGTAGAGCTTGATTTATTGAAACAAAATTTTTATTCATTCCTATATATCTAGGATTACAGACATAATCAGAAGGATAAAACTCAATGTATGGATTGTTATTGACAAACTCAAATAATTTTATAGTTCCAATGGCAGCGCTCGTTATAATTTTTTCAGGATGAAAGTTCTTCTTTCTACACGTTAATATTTCGTTTTCAATGAGTGGAATAATATTATCCGTTATAAAATGTGAATGCATTCCAAGGTTTTTTTTATTCGTCAAATATTTTAGACACGAATTCGGCAAATATCCATAACCAATATGAACAGTAGATTTATTTTGGATCAAAGTTGCTACATTATTTCCAATCCTTTCGGCAAGTTTATGTTCTTTAAAAGTATATTCTATTAACGGAACATTATTATAAACAAAATGGTCGATTTCTTTCATGTGAATAAAACTATTTCCTAAGGTTCTCGGCATTTGAGGATTAATTTCCGCAATCGTCAGATGGGAAGATTGAGAAATAGGTTTTGCGATGTCTACATTAATTCCAAACGAGCAAAAACCATAACGATCGGGGGGCGTTACTTGAATAAGAGCTACATCTATGTATTTCAGCCCTGAGAGAAATAAATCCGCAATCTCGCTCATATATATAGGCGTATAATCTGCTTGCCCTTTATTTACTTCTTCGCGGAGCGGGCGTCCTATAAAGAACGCATTGTGCCTAAATAAATCTTCAGTTTTATCTTTAAAATATTTCTCAGGACCTATGGCAAAAAAATGAATTATTTCAGTATCGATTAGTTTTTCGGATTGTTTTAGTAATTCTGCAGTAAGCGCTTGGGGTTCAGCACATCCTGTATCAATAAATACTCGGTTACCAGGAATTATCTTATTGATTGCCTCTTCAGGAGTAATCTCCTTTTCTTTCCATGTTTCTCTCCAATCTCTATCTTGCGTATCTGCGCGTTCCATCTTAAAACTTTGAGTCTATAATTAGTTTTATTTGTTATTTTACTAGTGATTTAGAATTTTTAACTCTTAATGTTATTATTCATATGTTTTATAAATTTTAAAATAAATGTTTAAAAACGAATTAGTCTTTTCTATTTTTAATTTAAAATCAACCAATAAATTCAAATAATCAATACATATAGATAATAAATATTTTGAAAATTTAAAAAGTGAGATATTATGTCTAAAGAAGATGAAGGTACTATGGAATCGGTTCTTACTGAAAATCGTATTTTTAATCCCGTAGATTTAAACCCGAATTACGCTAAAACTGGTATGTCGTTTGAGGAATATAAAAAACTGTGGAAGCAAAGCATCGAAGATATGGAAGGATTCTGGGGAGAACAAGCTAAATCGCTCGATTGGTTTAAGCCATACGATAAAGTGTGGGAAAAAACCGATTTATTCCCGGGAAAGTGGTTTGTTGGGGGCAAGCTCAATGTTTGCTACAATTGTATCGATCGCCACATCAAAGCAGGGAAAGGAGATAAAATCGCGATTATATGGGAAGCTGACGAACCTGGACAAGTAAGAAAATTTACGTACAACGAACTTAAAAAAGAAATATGCAAAGTTGCTAACGGTATGAAAAAATTAGGGTTGAAAAAAGGCGACTGTTGTACAATATGGCTCTCTATGCTTCCTGAATTAGCCATCATCATGTTAGCATGTGCTAGATTAGGCGTTATTCATTCCATTGTATTTGGAGGATTTTCGAAAGAAGCCGTAAAAGATCGAATCAAGGATTCTGATTCAATGCTTCTATTTACAAGCGATGAAACCGCAAGATCGGGAAAGACATACCCCAAAATAGCTGATGTCGTTCAGATTATCGATGATGTTCCAACAATTGAGCATGTTATTGTAGTAAAAAGGACGGGAAATGAAGTGATTCATACAGATAAGGATATTTGGTATCACGATTTTATCGATGGTATGAGCGAAGAATGTGAACCTGAAGTAATTGACTCTGAAGACACGCTCTTTATTCTATATACTAGCGGAACAACCGGAAAACCAAAAGGCGTTAAGCACACAACCGCAGGATACATCCTTTACACTTCATTTTCGCATAGAATCGTCTTTAATTATAAGGATAACGATATTTGGTATTGTACAGCCGATGTTGGATGGATAACGGGTCATAGCTACATTGTATATGGACCATTAGCCAATGGAGCTACAACTTTAATGTTTGAGGGTGTTCCAACTTATCCTGCTGTTGATAGGTTTTGGGATATTTGCGAACGGCATAAGGTAACGCAATTTTACACTGCTCCGACCGCAATACGAGCATTAATGCGATACGGAGATGATCCTGTTAAAAAACACGATTTAAGTTCGTTAAAAGTTCTAGGCACTGTGGGCAAACCGATTAATTATGAGACACCCGCATAATTCGGGAATAACCCAGAAGCCTGGACTTGGTATCATAGAATCGTCGGAAAGGAAAAGTGCCCGATTGTCGACACTTACTGGCAAATAATATACGCATTTCGCAAATATTGGCTACCAGAAACGGGCGGTTTTCTTTTGACACCTATAGCAACCGCAACACCTACAAAACCGGGCTCTTGTTGTTTACCTTTCTTCGGTATAAATCCAATTATTTTCGATATAGACGGAGACGAAGTAACCAATCCAGAAGAAGGAGGATATTTATCTATCGGGCCTAACTCATGGCCGGGAATTCTCAGAGATGTATGGGGTGATACGGAAAGGTTCAAGAGCACATATCTTAATAAATATCCGGGATATTATTATACGGATGATGGAGCGCGTCGCGATGAGGATGGATATTATTGGATCTTGGGAAGATTAGACGATGTTATGAAAGTGTCAGGGCATAGAATTGGCACAATGGAAGTAGAATCCGCCATTGTTAGTCACCCTAAAGTTGCAGAAGCCGCTGTTGCACCATTTCCTCATAAAATAAAGGGACAAGCAATTTGGGCCTACATAACTTTAATGGAAGGAATCGAAAAATCTGAAGAGTTAGCAAAAGAAATTAAAATGCATGTCAGGAAGGAGATTGGACCCGTTTTCCAACCAGATGTCGTACAATTTGCTGATGCCTTACCGAAAACTAGAAGTGGAAAAATCATGCGCAGAATCCTTAAGGCAATAGCTTCAGGAACCCCTATCGGAAATGTGACCACATTAGCAGATCCATCAGTTGTAGATGTATTACTTGAAGAACGCAAGAAAATGGATATGAAAGTTGGCTGATCTAATTTAATCTTTTATTTTCAATAATTATTTTTTTTTTTAATTTTTATTATTATAATCTTCTTTCTTATTTTTTCAAGTTTAGACTCAGAAAGAGATTTTGTAGTTTTTCTAAAAGCTGATTTGATTTAATACCATAATAACAAGGTAGGATTGATATGTTTAACAAAAATTCTTGTTTTTCAATACTTTCATGTAATTTATCTACGATTAAAATTTCAAAAGATCTTAATTCAGCTAAATTAAGCTTAATGTTTTTTGGGAATAAAGAGTTTTTATTAAATACATGAGAACGCTTAATATTATTTGTTATGTCATTGAATTTTAGAGATTTATTTTCTAAAAGAAGAATATAAATTATAAGATTCTTTAAATTCTTTTTTATACCCTTATTGTCAATTATATCAATTTTTCTTTTAAAATATGGTGGTACATTTAAGGGAGGATTTATTGTGCTGTATAGTAATGCTGGGGACAACGAGTATATAAACTATGATTAATAAAAGAATTTCCAATCGTTTCTTTCCAAATATCTCCAAAATTTTTTAAAAAATTCAGCAGATTCTTTATTATTTTTCAAAAATCTTTTTAATTCGAGCAATAACTCTTCTGTTCCAAGTTTAATAATTACGAATAGAGCGATTTTTCTTAGTTGACTATCCTCTAAATTTTTGAAATTAACTAAGCAATACTCAACCATGTCCTTCCTTTCTAAGTCAATAAGAAGTTTTAATACTAATTCCTTTTTTTCTTTGAGATTTGGATACTTATCCCATCTTTCGTCAGGGGATTTAAAAAATTTCAAAATTTTTATGAACTCGTTTCGAAATTTTGACCACTTATTCAGGTTTTCTGGGTTATTTATAAGAAATTCTCGAATAAATTTAAGATGCCATTTGTCCCCCTCAATTAAGAAATTTACTAACATATCTTCACTATAAATATCTGCTTCTTGCATATCATCTATTAAATCTGCGTCAATAATTTGATATTTATTTATATTTTCAGTAATAATTTGCTTCCAATTTGAAACATTTTCTTTCAGTATTAAGATAGCCCTAAGTATATCTTTTAAAAAATGAGGATTATTACTTTCTTTTAACTTTTCTAGTAGTATTGATTTAAACTTCTCATTATTTTTATATTTTTCAGCAATTTGGTTTAGAGCATCATAGGGATGTGTCAATGCGGCTAAAAATTCTAATGTTTCCCGTTCGAGGTCAAGATCCAATACAGCCGCAACCTTAAAAATATTCTCTCGTAGCTTCTTTTTTCTATTCACTATTTCTTTATTTTTTCTCTTATTGTCTTCCCCAAATTCTGTTTTATTTTCTTCAATATCGTTTAAATAAGATTTAAATACGTTAGTTATAGATTCTTTATCTTTTAATGGCATGTTTTGACCCAGATTCTCGAAAGCGTTAATGATGTGAAACTTAAGACCAAAATCTTTATAAGTTATATTTTTAGCATGATGCAAAACCAAAGGTTCTACTCTTGAATCTGGAACCGTTGTTAAAACATTCTCCAATAATTCGACTATAACTTCATCTGTTTTTCCTTCTGAAGATTGAATATATTCATATACTGGCTCGAATGTAAGCGATTTATCTAATTCACAAATTCTTCTTATATGGTGTTCTCTTAGTGATGTCCGAATTTCATTTGAAGCCCCAAAATACTCAATTTCACTTCTATCATTCAATAAATCAATAATAATTTTATGAAGTCTTGATTTCCTTGCGTTATCTTCAATAATTTTGTCTTTCAAAATATGGTATGTGCCCAAAAAACCCCACGCTTTCAGCCGTGTTTCATTGGTTTCAAAAAGCTCGAAAAAGAAGTCTAAATCCTTTTTATCGACTCGCGGTTTAAAATCCTTGTTATAAATGAGGTTTATGTTCTCTTTAGGACATGATCCTATAGGGGAATAACCCTTTCTCAATTGTCTAACGATTTTTTCCTTGTACGACATGGTTATTTGATTTTAATTAATTAAATATATTAAATTATTTTTCAATTTTTCATTATTTTTTTTGCTATAGATATTATAATTTTGCTAAATCTTAAGTAAAAATCGATTTGTTCTTAATTTTGGCTGAAAAGGAAGAAAAAAAATAAAAAAACCTTTTTCTTTATATTTATTTTTCTTCTTTAATTTATCTTATACAGTTATCATCAAGAGATTATAGGTTGCAAATGAGCAAAGATGGCAGTGTGTATAGGAAATTACAACAACACTTAGATAAAATGCCTATCGGGTATCCTGCCACAGAATCGGGCGTAGAAATTCGTGTATTAAAGCATCTTTTTACGCCTAAAGAAGCGGAAATAGCAACGAAACTTCGCATGTTACCAGAATCTATAAAACATATTTACAGACGCGTACGAAAGATGGAGATGGAGGTCTCAAAAGATGAATTGAAAGAAATTTTAGATCAAATGGTAGAAAAGGGGGCTATTTATGGGATTAAAAGGGGTAAAAAAGGCTATTACAAAAATGCCCACCTTATAATTGGAAGTTACGAATTTCAAGTTAAAAGGATCACTAGAGAGTTTATGAACGATATGCACCAATATTTAGATGAGGCTTACGCTAACGAGTATCTTAGTACTAAAATTCACCAGCTTCGGACGATACCAATAGAAAAAACTATCTCCCCAGAAGACCACATTTACACTTACGACAATTTAAGGCGTCTTGTTAATAAAATTAGCGGTCCATTTGGTGTGGCTGATTGCGTTTGCAGAATTGGTCACGATCTTATCGGACAAGCTTGTAAGAAAACTAATCTTCGAGAGTCTTGTTTAATGTTTCGAAAAGCTGCCGAGTATTACATCAACAATAATTACGCTCGCCCCATAAGCAAAGAAGAATGTTTAGATATTTTAAAAAAAGCCGAAGAAGAAGGCTTAGTCCTCCAGTCAGGTAACTCACGACGATTAAATTTTATTTGTACTTGTTGTGGATGTTGTTGCGAAGGTTTAAAAATCGTAAATAGGTTCCCTAACCCAGCACAGTTTTATATGAGTACTTATTACGCACGAGTGGACGAAAAATTATGTACCGGGTGTGAAACTTGTATCAATCGGTGCCAAATGAATGCTATAACAATGGTAAACGATTTAGCCGTGGTAGATCGAAATTATTGCATCGGCTGTGGATTATGCGTTAAAACTTGCCCCAAACAAGCTATAAAGTTGAGAAAAAAAGACAATGTGGAAGTACCCCCTAGAGACAGTTTTCGCTTATTCCTAAAAATCATGTCAAAAAAATCTGGAAAATGGGCGGTATTTAAATTATTTTTAAATATGATAAAGAATATGAGAACTTACATTTTTTACTTATTAAAATAAACTTAGTTTAACAACGACTCAATTATGACAGAAAAATTAAATATAATCTATATATTTTCGGATCAGCATCGAGGTGATACGCTAGGCTCTGTGGGGCATCCCGCAATTATAACACCAAATTTAGATAAGCTAGCAGCTGAAGGAGTTAACTTTACTCGTTGTTTTACTAATTCGCCATTGTGTATGCCAGCAAGAGCCTCAATGATGTCTGGTCAATATGTATGTGAGCATGGTGTATGGACAAATTTCGTTGAGGCCGATCCTTGTGGACCTAGTCATGTACGGAATATTCGTGATGCTGGATATCTTACAGCCCTCATCGGAAAGACACATCTCTATGTTCATGGAGGTAGGGGGGGAAGAAGACACACGAAGGATAAAATCCCCTTATTGGAAGATTGGGGATTTGTTGATACTTATGAATTAACTGGTCCCATCGCTTCCATTATGCATGATTCTCCATATACAGATTATCTTAAAGGAAAAAGATTATTGAGGATTCATAGAAAATACATGATTGAATATTTTACTAAATGGGTGCGAGGTCAGGCTAAACCTTGGGAAGAACCCCCATGCCCCCTCCCTACTGAGGATCATTTGGATAGCTTTACTGGACGCAAAGCAGTAGAATGGATCGAAAATTACAATGGAATAAAACCTTTTTACCTTCAAATTTTATTCCCTGGTCCGCACGATCCTTTCGATTCACCCACAGAATATAGAAATATGTACAAACCTAAAGATATGCCAGTAGGAATTTTAGAATGGCCCGGAAAACCTATTCCAGGCAATGTTAAATTTGTACTCAATTGGAGTGGGCTTAAAGGGATGACTGCGCCTCAGAACCAGCTTCTCAAAACCTTTTATTACGCTAAAATCACATTGATTGATGAATATATAGGTCGAATTTTGAAAGCTATAGAAGAAAAGGATTTATTAGAAAACACTTGGATAATTTATAGCTCCGATCATGGTGAGATGCTTGGCGATCACATGATGAGTCATAAGATAGTATTCTACGAAGGCGCATTACGCATCCCCTGCATCATCAGACCTCCAGGTAGTATTAAAGGTTGGAAATCTGAAGCATTAACCGATCATCTTGATATAACTGCGTCTCTCATAGATATCGCCGGAGCTACACCTTTGATCGGGAGCGAGGGTCGCTCACTTATTCCTCGAATTGAGGAAGGTCCTAATGGACAGGACTCTCAGAAAGGAAAAGATGCAATTTTCAGCGAGGTTCATGGCTTTTCTATGGTCCGAACTGAGCGATATAAAATGGTCGTTATGTCTAAAACTCGAAGACCTGTAGAGCTATACGATCTTAAAAATGATCCTAACGAATTAAACAATTTAGTGAAGAATTCCTCTCTCGAATCTGTACGGCAAAAGTTATTGGAAAATTATTTTAGCAAATTGCTTGACAGAGTGGATAATAAAAACCTTTTGGACGATAGTAAATCGATCAATATGATTTAAATGATGCTCTCGCAGATTTTCCATTTAAAATTAGTCAATAAATATAGTTTTTATTTTATAAAAAAAGGAAGTTTCATGTACTAAAGATTTATTATTATCACTAACGAATTTAATATAAAAACTTTTTTCAATATAATTAAAAAGAATTAATTATGTGAAAACTATGGTTGATGAAAAATTAAATAATTACATGTATAAATTCATTGAAGATATTTGTAACGACATAGGACCGCGAGAATCTGGAACTGAGCAAGAAATACTTGCAGGTAATCGAATTGAAGAAGAACTGAAAGATTTTTGCGACGAAACGCGACAAGAGCCATATGTTAGCAGTCCGCACGCTTTTCTCGGTGGAATCAGGTGGGGTTCGATGTTAGTATTTGTAGTAATTATTCTTTATTGGCTTACTTTATTAATTGAGTTAAATGTACTATTAGTGCCAGAAATTTTTAACTTAATATTTTTACTCATTGCGGTTCTTCTGATTTTTATTACAGTTAGCTACTTTATCTTAGAAGTTATGAAGTACCATGAAGTATTCGACTTTCTTTTTTCAAAAAAAGAATCCAAAAACATAATCGGGACTATAAATCCCTCGGGAGAGATAAAAAATACTATTATTTTTTCAGGACATCACGATTCAGCTTTTGAATTCAATAGTTTTTATTATTTGAAAAGATTCGGACAAATTATTATCAATGTTGGATATATTGGAGTTGGAATAATTCTTCTTGGATTGATATTAAGATTGTTTTACTACTTACTATCAATAGAATTCACGATGATGTTTGTTATTTTTGGAATTATTTTTTTAATATTTACTCCCATAATTATTGTCTATATGTTTTTTCACAGCTATAATCCCGTTTTGGGAGCATTTGATAATTTATCAGCAGTTGCAGTCGTATTAGGTATTGGAAAATATTTGTCCGAAAATAAAAATGACAGAGAAATATATCCCGAACATACTAAAATTTATTTGATATCTTTCGCCGGGGAAGAAGCAGGACTAAGAGGATCAAAGCGATATGTCAAAGCGCATTATAAAGAATTAAAAGAAAGTGGAACAATTGTCGTGAATTTGGAAAGCATTGCTCAGAAAGATGTGGTTATTGTCCACAATAAAGAGTCTGGAATAGGAGCCAAACACGATCCGGGAGTTTATGAGAAGATATTTGAAATAGCTAAGGATTTGAACTTTAACCCTAAGATTTTATCGCTTCCATTTGGTGCCACTGATGCTGCTGTCTTTAGCAAGAAAAAGATTCCCGCAACCACTATTGGCGGACTTAATCTAAAGGACGAACTTCCCCCTCATTATCATACTCGAAAGGACACTCCAGATGTAATAGACAAAGAAGCATTAGGTCAAATTTTTCAGGTTTGTATTGAATATCTTAAATTTATCGATAAAACTGCTTAACCTTCTAATTATTTATAAAAAATTGGTAATTTCTATAAAATTCCAAAATTTATTCCAATTATCAACCTTTCCTTTGGAGGAAAGACCCGCCCTAAGGTTATCAGGCTGTTCGCTCGTCACCGAGTTCAAGACATGCTTCATTTTTGATGCTTTAGCCATCACTTCGGAAGTCTTGAAGGAAGTTATCCCGCTATGCTTGAAAAAATCGTGAAGTTTAGCCCATCTATAGTAGGGACTGCTTGGTTTCAAACGGGGCTTTATAGCGTCCCCGACTTGTGCAAGCAACCACTTATAGAGGGCTGGAATCTCTTCCTTAAACCCCAAACCTTTTCGAGCTATTACATAACTTGCTAACGCGTGAGTAGATAAGTTATATAATCGAGAGTATTTATACTTGCCAATTAAAGAGGT
>JAUWBH010000017.1 GCA_030605085.1 Promethearchaeota archaeon
CCAGCCACCAGAACTACTACAAGAACACCAACTCGCAAGCCAGCCACCAGAACTACTACAAGAACACCAACTCGCAAGCCAACCACCAGAACTACAACAAGAGCAACAACTCGCAAGCCAACCACTAGAACTACTGCAAAAACAGCCCCTAGTAGAAAAAGAACTACTCCAAGCATATCTTTTGAAAGACTGAAGCCAAAAGCAGGAATTCTCTCCTTGGAAGATTTCAAATGTATTTTTTGTTTTAAATTACCACAGACTCCGACCGATGATAAACGAGGCATTATTTTATGCCCAAATTGTAAACATCCAGCTCACGCTGATGAATTTAAAGAGTGGCTTAAAAGTTCAACCCTTTGTTCTCGATGCGACCAGCTAATCCCTCCTGCATTTCGTAGAAATCCTAAAATAATTCCTGCAAAACAATATGCAGCTATAATAAAAGAATTTTCTAGAAGATAATTAAGGAAGACGCTAAAAAAAAATAATTCCTAAATCTATTGGAAATCTTAAAAAATTAAACTCATTGGAGATTTCAGAAAAAGATATTAAATTTTTACCGGATTCAATGCAAATGCTACTTCTTTAATTCTTCTAAAATAATTATTAAATAATATTTTATTTTGGTTCTCATTTTTAAATAATAGTTCTTTTTTTGAATGATGAAAGATGAAAGAATGCAAATGTACTTCCTGTAAACCTGTATATATTGTAATATATGAACCTGGCAGTGCTGAGTCTGTTTTAAAATGCGAGGAATGCGGTAAATTATGGTATAACATCCTTTACGAGCAAATGAGCTTTTCGAATGCGGATGACGATTTAGATCTATATCAGATTCCCATTACTCCAGAGGAATATAAAAAGATAACCGAAACAAAATATAAGGATTTAAACTTAAATTTTTTAAAGGGTAGAACTGCTCGCATAGAACATAAAGGTGGAGTAGTCGAGATCAGTTCGGATCTTGCCCTTAGTCGATGTGGAAGGTCTTATTGAAAATTATAATTAATCTCCTCCAAGAAAGTGAAAAGTCCATATTTGAAAATTTTTTCCTTTAATAACTTATTTTTTAAGTTATTTTTTAAGCATTCGTGAAGTTTCTTTCAATTTAAATTCAATTTACCAAAAAAGATTGCAAAAATAAATCCATCTCAACAAGAATTCCTCGAAAGGATTTTGAATAGGTATTAATCTTTTATTATTTTTTATATTAATGTAATAAGGATAGTAGATAATCCCTATTATAGCAACCTTTTCATTACTCATGTGAATTACCTTTAAATAAAATATTTTGTTTACATCCCCTTAAAATAAGGTTTTCTTTTTTTTAAGAAGGCTTGAACACCTTCTTTTACATCTTCAGAATTAACATTTACACCAAAACCCAATTGTTCGAACTGTAATCCAATATCTAATGGCACCTGAGTACCAAATCTTATGCATTTTTTAATTATTATTAAGCTAGTTGTTGCTGCATCACCTAATAATTTAGCTTTTTCGTGAACTATTTCTTCAAATTCATCGTCATCAGCTAAAAAAGTTATAAGCCCCCACTCATGCATCTGTTCAGCAGAATACATCTCACCAAAATAAAGCATTCTCGTAGCTCTCGTTAACCCTATATGTTTAATCATCCTTTGAGTTCCTCCCGCCGCTGGAAAGATTCCTCTTTGTATTTCAGTAAAACCAAATGTAGATCTTTTACTAGCAATAATGATATCACATAGAAGGGTCAATTCAGTACCTCCACCTAACGCATAACCATCCACAGCAGCAATTAAAGGTTTAGGAAAAGATTCAATAGAATTGTAATAATTATGGTACATAGTAATAAGATACGACATATGCCATGGAATGTTAGGTTTTATGCCAGGAATAAAAACGGCACTTAAATCTTGACCTACAGAAAAGGCGGGCTTTTTCGTGAATTCTTTAGTTCCCCGTAGAACGACGCATCGAATATCTTGATCTAATACCATGAATTTTAATGCTTCATCAATTTCTTTTATCGTTTGAACCGTTATAGCGTTTAATCTATCTGGTCGATTAATTGAAATTACAGCATAATTTCCATCAATACCCTCTCTAATTATATTGCCATCCTTATCTAATTTTTTCGGCAAATTTACTTTAATATGCTCAAATTCTTTTTCATTGGACATTTTTTATAACCATTTATACTTTGAATTAAGAATGTTCTAGTATTATCTTCTTTTCAATTTAAAATTTTTATTTCTTATTTGAATTAAAAAGAAGTACGACCAATTATTATTACATTAAAATGAACTTTTACATGCTACTTCTCGAAGCGACTCCTTGAAATCAAACACATATTTCTAAAAAACATTCAAACCAATGATAATGATCGCAATATTTATAAGTTGAATTAATCTATTTCTTTTAATCAAAATTTTATTAAGGTAAATCAATGAAAGATTATTCAGAATGGAAGCCAATTTTAGATTATGAAAACGAATCACCCTATATAGAGAATCCAAATAGACCTTGGTTGATATTCAAACCACCTAAAGTACCAAAGTCAATAAAATTTGATCCTATCCCGATTCATGAATTTATAAAGTTATCTGCCCGAAAATTCCCTAATAATGTATTGGTTTATCATAAACCAACCGATAGAAAATACACTTATCGAGAATTAATATATTATGCAGATAAAATTGCTAATGCTTTACACGAATTAGGTGTAAAAAAAGGGGATTCTGTTGGCATAATGTCAATAAATTGCCCTGAATTTTTATTTTGTGTATTAGGTATCCTAGAAACGGGCGCAATGGTAGTACCGATCAATCCACTTCTTAAAGAATCGGATGTAACTTACATAGTCGCAGAAACTGGCAATTTAAGCACCATTTTTGTTCATAAAACCAATTTTAGAACAATCAAAAAAACAAGAAAGGAAGTTGAAATTCAGAACGTAATTTTGTTAGCAGCTGAAGAGGCGAAATCTAACACGATTACTCTTGAAGAATTCATATACGATAAACCTGCTAAACCGCCTGACGTGGACATTAATCCTATTGATGATGTTGCGGCATTGTTATTTACAGGTGGCACTACTGGATTGCCAAAAGGTGTAATGTTAACTCATAATAATTTAGTTTCAAATACTCTTTCAATATTCTATAATTCAGAATCATCTTACGAAGAAATGGAAGAAGCAAAGGGCTCAATTGTAGTTTTATCAATCTTACCATTGTGTCATTCTTTTGGGTTCGTTGTTGTCAATACTGCAATGTTCGCAGCCGAAATGCTCGTGATGTTTGAATCTTTTGAACCGTCTGAGGTTTTGAAAGCTATTGAATATTATCGCGTTCCATTATTCGTGGGCGTTCCTGTCATGTATCAAATGTTAATCAACCATCCTGATTTTACAGAGAGAGATCTTTCTAGCATCGAGGGGTCTGTTTCTTCCTCAGCAGCATTAGCTCCTGAATTAGCAAGAAAATGGGAACAAATCATAGGAACAAAAATTGGTCAAGGCTATGGTCTTACTGAGGCATCACCTGCTACCCATCTACCTGCTTCTTGGCTACCAAAGGTCAGACCAGAGAGCATAGGTGTTCCTATTCTTAATACGGATTCAAAAATCGTAAATCCTGAAACATTAGAAGAAATTAAACTAGGAGAAGTAGGTGAAATATTGATTAAAGGGCCTCAAGTAATGAAAGGATACTGGAAAAGGCCAGAAGCTACGAAAAAGGACATAGTTAATGGATGGTTAAGGACTGGTGATCTTGGAAGAATAGATAAAGATGGTTATTTTTATATTGAAGGTCGCACGAAAGATATGATTAAATATAAGGGCTATAAAGTAATGCCAAAAGAAGTCGAAGAAAAATTGTTTGAACATCCAGCCATCTCAGAGGTAGGTGTAATAGGTGTTCCTGATCCGAACATTGGCGAAACTATAAAAGCTTTTGTTGTTCTTGAAAAAGAATATCGTGGAAAAATCACCGAACGCGAAATTATTGATTGGGCTAAAGAACATCTAGCAGGATATAAATATCCGCGTCAAGTTGAATTTATAAAATTATTACCACGCACTACTATTGGAAAAATATTTCGAAGAAAATTAAAAGAAATGGAACTAAAACAACAAGAAAAAAAGTTAGAGGTATAATAGTTCCTTTATAGTTCTTGGGATAGAAAATAATAGAATATTAAGAGAAGATACGAATATTTTAAAATCTTTTTTTACCAATTGGAATAAATAGAGAGATCTTAGAAAAGAAGAAAATTGAAAAGGTTGTCTTTCTAAAGTATATATATATTTGAAGGTAAAATAATGAAAGATTATTCAGATTGGGCAGTAAAATACGATTTTGAAAATGATTCTCCATATGTGAATTCAAATAGACTTTGGTTAAAGCATCAATCTCCAACAGCGACAAATTCAATTAAATTTGATCCTATACCTTTTCACGAATTAATAAAGTTAACAGTTAATATGTTTCCTAATAACGTGTGTATCTATCATAAACCATCAGATAAAAAATACACATATCGAGAATTAGTAAATTATGCGAATCGGATTGCAAATGCATTGTATGAATTAGGTGTCGGGAAAGGTGATTCTGTTGGTATAATGTCTGTAAATTGCCCTGAATTTATATTTTGTTTCTTGGGGATTTTAGAAACCGGAGCAGTTTTTGTTCCGATCAATCCACTTCTTAAAGAATCAGAAGTAACTCATATAGTGAAAGAGGCTGGTAATATAAAAGCCATTTTTGTACATAGAACTAATTATAGAACTATTAAAAAAACAAGAAAGGAAGTCGAAGTAGAAAATGTGATAATGATTGCATCAGAGGAGGGAAAGGATGATGCAATAACTTTTACAGAATTCATCGAAGGAGTTGCTGCTAAACAGCCAGATGTTGATATCGATCCTGAAAACGATATTGCGGCACTTTTATTTACAGGGGGTACTACTGGCTTACCTAAAGGAGTAATGTTAACACATAATAATTTAGTTTCTGCAACTCTGTTAGGTATTGCTGTTTCATACGAATCAGTTGAAGATATAGAAGCAAAACGAGGTAACGGTGCAATATTGTCCATTTTACCCTTATGCCACGCTATGGGATTTACTGTGGTAATGGTTTTCCTATATAATGCTTGGATGAATGTGATGTTTGATTCTTTTGATCCTTCTGAAGTTTTAGAAGCTATTGAATATTATCGAGTTACTGTATTTATAGGCGTACCTGTAATGTTTCAAATGTTAATTAAATCTCCTGATTTTACCGAACGAGATCTTTCAAGTCTTGAGACTGCAGTATCTGGATCAGCTGCATTAGCTCCGGAGCTTGCAAATAAATGGGAAAAAAATGCGGGAATTAAGGTTTCTCAAGGTTATGGGCTTACAGAAACTACAGCAATATCGCACGTTTCTGCGGTATGGTTGTCAGAGATTAGATCGGAAAGTATTGGAGTTCCTATTCCTGATACTGATTCGAAAATTGTAGATCCAGATACATTGGAAGAACTTAAACGAGGTGAAGTAGGAGAAATTTTGATCAAAGGTCCAACAGTAATGAAAGGATACTGGAAAAAACCAGAAGCTACAAAAAGAGATCTCGTGAATGGTTGGTTAAGGACTGGTGATCTTGGAAGAATAGATAAAGAGGGGTATTTTTATATTGAAGGTCGCACGAAAGATATGATTAAGTATAAGGGTTATAAAGTAATGCCAAAAGAAGTCGAAGAAAATTTATTTGAACATCCCGCAATCGCAGATGTAGGGGTAGTGGGTGTACCTGATCCTATTATAGGCGAAACTATAAAAGCTTTTGTTGTACTTGAAAAAGAGTATCGTGGAAAAATCACCGAACGCGAAATTATTGAATGGGCTAAAGAACGACTAGCCGGGTATAAATATCCGCGTCAAGTGGAATTTATAAAATCTTTACCAAGAACTACTATTGGTAAAATATTTCGAAGAAAATTAAGAGAAATGGAATAAGAAAAGAAAGAGAAACCTTTAGCTCATTTATAGTCAAAAAAATAAATTAATATCATTTTTATCCTTATTTTTACAATGATGTAAAGACTTAAATACATTAAAATCTAGATCATGGTTATATCCAAATAAAAATTTTTATTTGAAATTTTGGAGGTAATCTCAATGAAAGATTATTCAGATTGGAAACCCGTGTTTGATTATGAGAATGAGTCACCCTATGTCAATCCAAATAGACCGTGGTTGAAACACCGATCGCCTAAAGTACCAAGATCAATGAAATTTGACCCTATTCCCGTTCATGAATTTATTAAAGTAGCAGTTAATAAATTTCCTAACAATGTGTGTGTCCATCATAAAGAAACGGATAAAAAATACACTTATCGAGAATTAATAAATTATGCGGATCGAATTGCGAATGCTTTGCACGAATTAGGTGTTGGGAAAGGGGATGCTGTCGGCATAATGTCGGTAAATTGTCCTGAATTTTTGTTTTGTTTCTTAGGGGTCTTAGAAACTGGAGCTACTTTGGTGCCAATCAATCCGCTTCTTACAGAATCAGATGTAACTCATATTATTCGCGAATCAGGCCACATTAAGGTAATTTTCTCTTCTAAACCCAATTATAGAACCATCAAAAAAGCACTGAAACAAGTTGAGGTAGAACACGTAATTTTAATTGCTACGGATGAGGCAAAAGAGGGTACTATTACACTTGATGAATTGATAAATGGCAAAACAGCAAAACCCCCAGACGTTGATATAGACACTTTTAATGATATTGCGGCATTGTTATTTACTGGAGGTACCACTGGGTTGCCAAAAGGAGTAATGTTGACGCATTATAATGTAGTAGCTGCTGCTCTTTCAGGGATGTACAATACAGACCAACCGATTGAAGAAGATTTTGGAAATGGTGTATTTTTATCTATATTACCATTATGCCATGCTATGGGATTCGAATTTTTGATTTGTGTTTTTCATGAGGCTTCGATGATGGTAATGTTTTCTTTTAATCCAACTGAAGTTTTAGAAGATATAGAATATTATCAACTTACATCATTTTGGGGTGTGCCTGTCATGTATCAAATGATGATCAATTCTCCCGATTTTACTGAGCGAGATCTTTCAAGTCTCGAACATGCAGGCTGTGGATCAGCCGCTTTAGCCCCAGAATTAGCAAAAAAATGGGAAAAAGTCGTGGGATTTAAGATTTCTCAAGGTTATGGACTTACTGAAACATCCGCTTTCTCCCATGGTTCTGCAGATTGGTTGCCGGAAATTAGATCGGAAAGTGTGGGGGTTCCATTAATGAATACCGATGCAATTATCGTTAATCCTGACACATTAGAAGAACTTAAACAAGGGGAAGTTGGGGAAATATTGATCAAAGGCCCTCAAGTAATGAAGGGATACTGGAAAAGACCAGAAGCCACAAAAAAAGACATCGTTAATGGCTGGCTTAGAACAGGTGATCTTGGAAGAATAGATGAGGAGGGATATTTTTATATAGAGGGGCGTACCAAGGATATGGTTAAATACAAGAGTTATAAAGTAATGGCAAGGGAAGTTGAAGAAAAATTGATGGAACATCCAGCAATCTTAGAAGTAGGGGTAGCAGGGATTCCTGACCCTAATATAGGGGAAACAATCAAAGCATGGGTTGTACTCAAAAAAGAATATAGTGATAAAGGCATTACCGAACGTGAGATAATAGAATGGGCAAAAGAGCGAATGGCAGGATATAAATATCCACGTCATGTGGAGTTCTTGAAAGCATTACCACGAACAGCCGTTGGTAAAATTTTTCGAAGAAAATTAAGAGAAATGGAATAAGAAAAGCAAGAGAAAACATTAGCCCCTTTATAATCCTTGAGAATGAATATAACGGAAAAATAAGTGAAATAATAATATTTAAATTAGAAAAAATTCTATTTTCTTTTGAAATTTTTTAAGATAACCAATAAAAAATTATTAAAAACAATTTTTAAATTTTAAAAAGTGTTAAAAACGGATTTCCTTCTTTCTTTTATTTATTTAAATCTATTAAATTTCTGGAGGGAAAAAGATTATATTTAGAGCTAAATAAATTCCAAAACCTATCATAAAGATCCCGCAACAAATTAACACAACTTTATACACCTTTGGATTTAACGATCTTCCACCAAAATATACGAAAATAGAAACTGGGATGTACCACGCAAAATCGCCTAGTTCATGACCTAAAAAGAATAAAAGTAATCCTACTGGATTTTCAAAACTGATGTTAAAATTAATCATAAAACTTAAGCCTATAACCGCCCACCAGAATATCCAGAATGGGTTACTTATTGAGCAGTATATACCTCCTAAGAAACTATTTCCCTTGAATCCTTTGATATCTTCGTCCGTAATTTTCGAAAAATCAATAGTAATATCTTTTGTATAGACGTCTCTTATGACTAATGACCCAAAAATAACTAAAAAAATACCCCCAAAAAACCCAATAGTTGTTAAAACGATAATATTTTGTAAAAATAAATAAAGCCCCCAAAGTAACAATAAAATTAAAGCAAATTCTAATACTGCGTGACCTAAAATAATAAAGAATCCTGCGAGATACCCTCTTTTTTCCTTTAGCGACTTATATATCGTAAAAGTTAATACTGGACCAGGAGTTAAAGCACCCGTAAGCGCTATTAAAAAAGAAAAAATGAATATTTCAATCATATATTTAACCAAAATTTCTTAATGATTTAAAATTTATATTTATTCTCTAATTTGTCCACTTCCATAAATTATATACTTGGTTGAGGTCAATTGATTAACTCCCATAGGATCTCTCGCGTGTAACTTTTGTGTTGATATTCCAATCTCTGATCCAAGCCCAAATACACCTCCATCAGTTAATCTAGTGGAAGCATTTACATAAACGGCGGCGGCGTCAACCTCGTATAAGAATTTCCTTGCGTCATCGTAATTCATTGTAAGAATTGACTCTGTATGCTTGGAATCGTATTTAGTAATAAATTGTATGGCGTCGTCAACATCTTTAACGACTCTAATACAAATTTTTAACGAGAGATATTCTGTGCCCCAATCCTCTTCGATAGCAGGAACTATATCAGGAACTAATGCTTGAGTTGCTTTACAATTTCTTACTTCGACATCATTTTCCCTCAATAACTCTACTATTAACGGAATGAATTGAGCTTTAATTTTTTCGTGAACAAGGATTTTATCTACAGAGTTACAAACAGCTGGATAAGAACACTTAGAATTAATAATTATTTTTTTAGCCATATCGAAATCCGCGTCGTAATTTACAAATATGCTAACGATTCCAATCCCCGTTTCTATTGTTGGAACTAAGGATTCTCGAACGACTCTTTGAATTAATGATTCACCTCCTCGAGGTATTATAACATCAATATAATCTTTTAACTTAAGCATAGCACCTACATATTCTCGATTTGTGTCTCGTACTATTTGAATGCAGTTTTCTGGCAAACCTTCGTTAACTGCAGCGTCGTGCAGAATATCTGCGATCGCTATATTCGAATATATCGCCTCACTTCCGCCTCTTAATATTATTGCATTCCCTGCTTTCAATGCGAGACCCGTGCTATCTGCCGTAACATTGGGTCTAGATTCATATATAATCCCAATTACTCCTAATGGAACTCTTATCAATCCAACATCCATCCCATTTGGTCGTCTCCACATGGAAATTATTTCGTTAATGGGATCGGGGAAAGCAGCAACTTCTCTTAAACCTTCAGCAATTTTATGGATTTTATCAGAATTTAGGACAAGACGATCTATTTTTGCTTGTTCTAAATTGTTTTTTTTTGCATTTTCTAAGTCTTTTTTATTAGCTTCAATTATAATATCTTCATTTTCTTCTAATTCTTCTGCCATTCGTAATAATGCGCAATTTTTATCTGTAGTAGACGCATTTTTTAGAATAAAAGCTGCATTTCGTGATTTTTCTCCAATTTTAATCATTTTTTCTTCTATATCCATATAAATTCCCTTATTATTTGAAATTCTTCAAAATATTTAGAATATTTTAAGAAAAATTTAATTTGATTTATGCAATCCTTTTTATTTTTTATTCTTATATCAAATTTTTAAATATTTTTCAATTTTTTTATTTTATCAGCGAATCCTTTGTTCTCTTTTCCAAAAATATTAATAATTGTTGATTTTTCTTGTTCAATGTCAAATTTCGATGTAATGCCTCTATTTTTAACTTCATCAATTAAATCCCAAATAGAAGCTTTGGTAAGATTTGCTGCTTTTTCTAAAGTTTCTCCTTTTTGATATAATTCAATAGCGACATCAATTCTTTTCATTTTTAGTCCAGAATCAATTATGCTTCTTACGATAGTTGCGCGATCAACACCAATTAATTTAGCGATTTCATCAAGCTCTTTTAATTTCTCTTTTTTCATTCTTACAGAAAGATTATTTGACATAGTTATTTAATCAACTCCTTTATTAAAACGGCATTATTTTTATTCTAATTTTAGTTTAAACTCTTCTACATTATCTGGTGGCCATGCTCGAGGTGTCTTAAGATTTTTTATGTATCTATGATCGCAGATAGGGTCTCCGTTTCCAAGAGTTTGAGTACGCGAAAAACCAAATCCTAAAATATTTGCTTCAGAAAAATCTGATAAACATAAAAAAGGAACGTACTTTTCAGCACCTAATCTTTTATAAACTTTATGAAGACCACACTGGGAAAAATTGAAACCCCACTCGAAAGATCTACCATCGCCTTCTATGTAATCCATAATCCAATCATCCGGATAGGTTCTTTTTTGTGATGCTTCACACATTTTTTTCGTCATATCCGTGTAATTTGGTTCAAAGGGATATTGAATCGGGTCTTTGCCAATTTTTTCCAAACCTTTTTTTCTTATTTTATTACGTTCGTCACTAAACTCGTAATAAAATTGCCCGATCTCCCGAAGTGTGAATCCTTCTTTTTCTAAAATTCGGAATATTGCAAGATAAGACATACCACCGATAAGGAGAGTAGTCATAGGATTTTTTTGACCTCCAATGTAAGGTATTTCAGGAATTATTTTCTCGTATTCTACTTTCATTTGATTAAACATTTCATCAATTATTGCATCGTCAAACTTTCTCCTAAGTAGATCTCTTGAAACCTCTATGTGGTTATCAAAATTTTTCATCAATTTTCCTTTTCTTTTAATATAATAATCTTTTACAACTTTTACAGCCATAAATTATTTCACCAATTTAAAATATTTCTGGTATTGCTTTAAAATTTTTTCTTTTTTGTTTCAATTAAAAGATTCTTCATCTCATCTTCGATAGATAAAGCTAGAACCGAAAAAAGAGAATTATTAATTATTTTTGAGGGACAAAATAAGTCCCTATTTCTTCTCCATTCAATAATTTCTTTAAAATATTTTCCTTATTAAACGATGTAATTATTGCTGGAATTCCTATGTTTGTTAACTTTTTAATTGCTCTAATCTTTGAAGTCATACCACCAAATGTTATACCACCGTCTATATCTTCTACAAATTTTTCGAGATTTTTATCGATTTTATCAACTTGAGAAATAATTTTAAAATTACTGTGTACATTTGGATTCTTATCACATAATCCATCAACATCAGTTAAAATAACTAATAAATCGACAAATAATAAAATGGCTACTAATGCTGATAGGGTATCATTATCACCATAACTCAATTCTTCAATTGCTACGGAGTCATTTTCATTTATGATTGGAACAATCCCTTTCTCTAACAATGCTTCTAAAGTATTTCTTGTATTAGCTCTTCTTGTAGAATCTTTAGTATCATCTGCAGATAATAGAATTTGTCCAACATTCAACCCGTATTTATTAAATTCTTCTTGGTAGATACTCATTAAATAAATTTGACCCACGGATGCTAAAGCTTGAAGTTGCTTGTATTCTTTTGGTCTTTCCTTCAAGCTTAATTTAGCAAGCCCACAACCTATGGCCCCGCTGCTAATTATAATTATGTTTTTTCCTTCTTTAATTAGCTCTGCTACTTCCTTTACGAAAGCTTTAACTTTATCTAAATAGATTTTGTCTACACCGTCAGTAATCATGTTTGTTGAAACTTTGATCACGATCTTCTTATTATTGGAAGGAAAGATTCTCATACGGGTAATCTTTACGTTAAAGTAGAAATATAATAATTCTAATAAAATTCAATAAAATTTAGCTTTTTTTATTGTAAAAATTAATTGTTATTTAAAAATAAATGAGAAACAAAAAATTTAGGTAAATATATTACGTGGTATACTACTATATATTGTTGATTATCTCCTCCCTGTAAAAGGGGTTTCCTAAGCAAGGGATTAGGGTATACTTCTAATAACCATTGTAAATATGTAAGCGATTATAAAAAGCACTACTAGAACAGGGATCATAACAATCATAAAAACCCATGCGCCTTTAATCCACCCTCTATTCCATTGTTTTACGCCATCTTTCCAATCTTTGCGTGCATTTTCTTGCCATTTTTCAATATCTTCTTTAATTCGTTGTTTACTTGCTTCCCACTGCTCTTTATTCTGTTCGTGAATTTTTTCTATACCTCCACCCCATTCTTTAACCTGTTTATTCCAATTTTCGCTTAGTTTTAAAAAAAATCGATCTACTCTCTCTTTGCTTTTTTCCCAGTCCAGGACGTTTTTTTTAGATTGTTCCTTTAAAGTTTCTTGAAAATTTTGGAATCCATCTTTTATCATTTTCAAAAAGACATTTTCTTTTTTCTTTTCAGAATTATTTTCATTGCTCATAATTTAAAATATATCATTTTAAGTATTTAATTTTCTACATTTATTTGGACTAATAATTTATTTTTTTATTTATTTAAAGTAAATTTTAAAAGTTAATTTCGTATTATAAATTTAATTATTGGAAATGTTATTCCGTTAAAAATTAAATTAATGAATTTAAAATAGAGTTTCGTTAATATGGAGCTTCAGATAATTAAAAAAACACCGCTATATAATACTCTCTCGAAGTTAGGAAAAAGAATTTTTTTGCCTGAAGGGATATACTACTGGTCTGGGAGAGCAAAGAAAGAGGCAGAAATAATAGGAACCATTGGAACCGCTTACGGTTTTGAAAAGGATTTTATCGATGGTGGTACTTCTGAATGGGTTCCTTGTTATTTAAAAGTTATTAAAAATTATACTAGTTTGCATGTTAAACAAATAGTTCCTTATGCTTCGATTGGTGGATTGGTTGATACAAGAGAAATTTGGAAAAAATGGATTGTAAAAAAATCCCAATTTAACGAAGAGACCGAAAAAGAAAAAATTGAGAGGCTTGAGAAGTTTATTACAGAACCAATTATCACTTCAGGCGTGACAAATGGGATATATTTAAGTTGTGCCTTATTTTTGAATCAAGGCGATTATATTATCGCTCCAAATAAGAGGTGGGGAAATTACGATAACATTATAGTAAAAAATTTGGGTGCTGAGATTAAATCATTTGACTTTTTTAAGGGTAATAAAATAAATCTAAATGGATTAAAAGATGCAATTGAAGAAGTCTTAAAAGTTCAAGAAAAGGTAATTATTATTTTGAATTTTCCAAACAATCCCACAGGTTATACACCAACATTTGAAGAAGCTAAAGAATTAATTGATTTACTAAGAAATACGCAAAAAACCTCAAATAAGCCTATAATTGTTATTATAGACGACGCGTATAGTCCATATGTCTATAGAGATGATGTATTAAATAAATCATTGTTTTACGATCTACATCAGTTAGAAGTTGATGTTATTCCAATTAAATTAGATGGAGTAACAAAAGAACTTCTAATGTACGGTGCAAGAATTGGATTCATAACTATAGGATTAAAACCAAAATGGGTTGAAAATGACGAAGAATTAGAAAGTTTGAAAAAAGAAATTCAAAATAAAATAGAAGGTATGAATCGTAGTACCATCTCCAATTGTAATCATTTCTACCAAGCGATTACCCAAAAGATATTCAACGAGAAAGGGATGGATCACGTCATCGAAGTAAGAAATAAAGTTAAAAATCTCCTTAAAGTAAGATACGAAAAAATTAATTCTGAACTCGAAAAAATAAATAATTCTGATTTATCAGTCGATCCAAACTCAGGAGGATTTTTCCTTTTTGTAAATCTAAATCCAAACAAAATTAAAGCAACACAATTTGCAGATCATCTGTTAAAGAAATATAAAATAGGTGTAATTCCTATTGAAAAACCTACAGACAATGTAAATGGTATCCGAATTGCGTATTGTTCAATTGATATTGAGAAAATACCGGAATTTATAAAAAGAATTAACTCAGCGCTTAACGATTTCTAAAATATTAAAATCATTTTTTAAAACAATTGATTTTTTTATTATATTATATTAGAAAAAATCTTATAATTTAATTCTTTAAAAAAAAATATTCTAAAATAATCAAAAAGGATACAAATGAAGCTTTATATTATTAATAAAGGTTCGCTAGTAGCGGTCAAGAAGCCAATTTTATCAATGGGGGATGTTTATATAATTGTTACTAAAAGGATTATCTACATATGGATTGGAAGTAAGAGTACAGTTGATGAAAAAACCAGTGCTGCCGCAATCGCTCATAACCTTTATAAAGAGCGTAAAGGCGAACCAAAAATTGTAACTATAGATGAGAAAGAAGAACCAAAAGAATTTATAAAACTTATAAATTCAAAAATGGGATCGATAATCGTTGTGAAAGCAAATTACGCTAAAACTTTGCTAAAAGATGTTGACACTTCTGAGTTTGCTGATTATACTGAATGGAAAAATATATTATATAGAGTTAGTTCAGAGGAATTTGAAAATATTGAAGAGATGTATTTAATTCAAGTTCCATTTAGAAGAGAATCTTTATCCTCGGAAGACTGTTTTATAGCTGATTTAGGAATTGACATTTATGTTTGGTACGGAAAAGATTCTAACGTAAAAGAAAGATTTAAAGCAGGACAATGGGCACAACAACTTGATGGTATTCGCACAGGAGCTCAGAATGATGTAATATTCGAGGAAGGTAACGATGAGGAATTTCTTGCTGCGTTAGATAGAGGAAAAGATTACAAGGATCTTTCGAGATTTGCTCAATTACATCCAGAATCAGAATTAGAAAAGTAACAATTCATAACTTACTAACATAATGATGAACTGGCTGGTTTAGAAAAGATAAAAAAATAATCTGAGCTACATACTATTATTAAGTTCAAATAAGTCACCAACGGTATATGAGAAAATTCTTAATAAGGCTCAATGTTATTATCTAATATTTCTTGAATTTTCTCAGCGTCGTTGTATAAATGTAAAGAATATGGGCAATCAGGATAATCCGAGCAGCTAACAAAATTGTCTCCACGAATTCGTAAATTGTGGCAACACATGGAACATTCTACTTTCTTGTCCCAAAAGTTAAAGATAAAATCGCACAAAGGATATTCTGTACATACAAAAGCACTATTATATTCTCCGCTACTAACCATTAAAGGACTGTTACATAACGGGCAAGCTATGTTACTCATTACTCAAATCTCCTATATTATCTTTAACCAATTAGACTTAAATTAATAATAGTAACGACCACTTTTAAAATAGTAGGCTTTTTAAAAAGAACGATAATAACTTTTTTTTAACAATTATAGATTTTTTAGATTCTTTTTACAATTCAAAAAAAAAAATTATATTGGTTCAAATAATGAACCTTTTCAAGATAGATTTTTATAAAAATTAAGTTATAATAATCATACTAATACAAATTGGTGAGAAAAAATTGGTAAAATTATATCTCATTAACAAAGGCGAATTGAACGAAATATCGAACCCGGTTTTCTCAACAGGCGATGTATATTTATTAGATGCTGAAAATACGATATATATATGGATAGGTTCAAAATGTAGTGTGGATGAGAAAACTACAGGTGCTGCTAGTGCTCGCAAATTAGACCAGGAAAGGGGAGGTGCTGCCAAAATCATAACTGTTGATCAAAGTCAAGAAACACCAGAATTTTTAAATCTTGTTAAAACGATGGGTGCGATGAAAATTGTTGAACGGAATATAGCCAAGACAATGTTAAAAGATGTTGTTACTGGGGATTGGGCGCAATTTGCTGAACATAAAAATGTTCTTTATCGAGTAAGCTCGGAAGAGTTTGGAAGCATTGACGCAATAAAAATGATTCAAGTCCCATTTTCCAAAGATTCTTTGGATAGTGAAGATTGTTTTGTCGCAGATTTAGGTACAAAAGTTTATATATGGCAAGGAAACGCTTGCAATGTAAAAGAAAAAGTTAAAGGAGGACAATGGGCTCGTGAAATTGATGCTAATCGCACAGGGCTTCAAAATGAAACTATTTTTGAGGAAGGGGACGATGCTGAATTTTTAGCTGCATTAGAGAAAGGTGAGGACTACAAAGAATCAGACGCTGTTCAATTGAGGGCAGAATCAGAATTAGAGGCTGAAACCGATGCAGACAAAGCCGCTGCGGCTATTGAACCAGAAATAAAAGCGGAAATTAAAGATACGGTTAAAGTGGAACCAGAACCAGCCCCAGAACCAGCCCCAGAACCAGCCTCAGAACCAGCCCCTAGAGGTGCCCCTCTTAGCACTGAGTCAATTATAACAGTTAAGAGACCTGAAGGTCGACGAACATGTTCTAAATGTGGTAACTACGATAAAGCGTTAATTCATGAATCTACAGATAAGACAAACATAATTCTTGATTACCCTCGCGTATATGGTAAAAAATTCAAATGTGGACAATGCGGTTGCCAGTGGAGGGAACGCTAATAACCGTTCTGGTCTATTTTAAAATCTTTAGTGATAAGCTGGGTTAATTAAATAGAAAAATAGAGTTATAGACCAAAAATTTTATTTTTATCTTTTTTAAATTTTTTAATAAAGTATGGTATACTATTTACTTATTTTATTAATTGCATATAACTATTATTTCTAATAGCCATAAGATACAAAAGAGTTAATTTTAGCGAGATTTAGACATCTCTCTACGCATTATTTTAATTCTCTTCTTTAACTCAACTATCTCAGTGTCTTTTCTTCCAAGTTCAGACTCCAATTTTAAAGTTTCATCTTTAACTTTTTGTAAATCCTTTAAAAGTTTATCTTCGATTCTTTCCCCTTCATAGAGCTTATATTTGAACTCCTCAACATTTTTGCTTAGATCGTTAATCTCTAATCCTTTTTCTCTTAACAAATTAATTTTATTAAGTAATTCTACTTCGTACTTAGCGACTTCTTTTTGAGTTTTTTCTAGTTTATCTTCAAGCCTTTTAATAATTTCTTTATTTGTGTTATCTTCTTGAACATTTTTTTCGTTCTCTGCTATTAGAGATTTAATGCGTTCTTCTTTCTTTTCAAGATCTTTCTTAACTAAATTGAACATTTCTAATTGTTCCTGTAAGTTGTTAATTTTTTGTTTTGCATATTTTAACGAATTTTGTACTTCAAAAATAGATTTTTCTTTCTCAGTAATAATCTCATCTTTCTTATCTAATAAAAATTTAATTTTTTCGTATTTTGATTTTTGAACAGTATTGTTCTTGAGTTCATTTTCAAGATAATGAACCTGTTCTTCTAATTGTTTAATTTTATTTTCTTTTTCTTGAAATTGCGCTATAATGCTTTTATAATCAGTTTGCATTTTCTTATATTGTTCGATTTGAGATGTCATATCTTTAATTTTTTGAGATTGCTCTTTAATAGTCACTTTGAATTCCAAGTAATTAGAAATGTTTACCTCCAATTCTTGAATTTTATTATCTTTACTTTGTATTTCTTCTATTTTTTCCTTTATTACTTGATTTTTTTCGTCAATAGTGGATTGAATATCGTTTATTAGAAGTTTTTTTTCTTCTAGTTCTTGATTTTTTTGATTTATAACATCGTTTAATTCTTGAATTAATTCAGTCTGATTTCCCTCGCTTTTAACTTCTGATAATTCTTGAATTTTACTTTCTAAGTTTTTTATAATTTCTTCTTTTTCTGAAATAATATTATCTTTTTCTATTAAAGCTTCTACATCTAAAGGAGTCTCCACTGCCTTACCTTCTTCAGTAAAAGCCATTTGAAGAAGTTGTTCGTTTTCTCGAGATATTTCGTCATTCTCTTTAATTAAAGTGCCTTTTTCCATAGAAAGTTCGTTAACTTCTTTATTCAATCGCTCAATTTCTTCTTTAAAAAGACTAATTTGTTCTTGAAGATTTAAATCAGATTCTGTAGATTTCTCGAGACTTTCTTTTTCTTCTTTTTCTTCAACCCATCCTAAAGCAGAAAGAGCATTTACTATTGATTTATCGTCATCTTCCCGTTCGTCTGGCATAATTGCACTATTTTTATTAATTTGTTTTTATTTAATTGTTTAAACGCAATTTAGTCTATTAAATCTTTTGTTGAAATTCTATAGATGTTTCCTTTAATTCAACAGAAGTCTTCTGAAAAACAACAAATTTATCCAAAAAAAATTTCGTTGTATAACCAATGGTTAACGCAATCGTCATACTGATCTCTAAAGGCGTGCCTAAAAAATTTGTCATTAGAAATTGAATTCCAATGTTTTCAATTGTAGTTAAAATTGCAAATACAAAATATTTCAAAAATTCTATAGATGTTTCCTTTAATTCAACAGAAGTCTTCTGAAAAACAACAAATTTATCCAAAAAAAATTTTACAATATATGTTATACCGACGGCTGCTATAGAACCAATTAATTCAGGCATATTATAAGGATCGAGTGAACAATAAAGTGTTTTAATTAATCCTACTTTATCAAAATTTTGACAAACATAGGGTGAAATAAAAAGTTGATTAGATTTTTGAACTAAATAATTTAAGAGAATCATAGATATGGCAAATACGAAGTAAAGAATTATTTGCTTTTTAACATTATCACTTCTTTTTAAATCGCTTTTTTCTTCCATAAATTTAACCTCTTTTAAGATTTATTTAGTTTTGAACCACAATGATAACAGAATTTAGCAATTGGTTCTTTAATCTCGCCTCCACATGCGGGACAATATCTTAATTCCAATCCTGTTTCTTTTAATAAATCTCTCTTTTGCTCCTTAAAGTCAATAAATTCTGATTTTGGTTGACCTTTGCCTTTAAACATAAATGGAAGAAAACATAATATGGGCAAAAAGAAAAATACACCGATATAAAACGAAAATATTAAGCATACAGCTGCTAAAACGACAAAAAAAACATTAATAAGAATAATATAATTCCGTTTCATAATCTTTTTATATGGCTTTAATTTAAGAATTTATACATAAAGTTTAATGAATAAATAAATTTAATTTTGTATTCGATCCTTCCAAGCGTCTGTTTTATCCGATTCCTTGGATTCTTTGTCGCTTTTTGATTCTTCTTGTGTATCTAACGAATTTAGAGCTTCTGATGAATCTGGCTGACCTGGCAAATGTATAAGGCTTCCTTGTTTTGATGGAAGTATCGATCCCATAATTTCTTTTGCGAATAGTTTTCTTTTATCTTCCTTACCAGTTGCCTTTTTGTAAAGATATCTGATCCCCATTGCGCTCATACCAAAAATTAAAGAGAATAAAAAGTAAATCCAAAACCAAAATTCATATTGCCCGAAAATCATTCCTATAACTATGAAAATTCCAAGAAATATAACACATCTTATTCCAAGAGGTAAGAGCTGCTTTTTTAACATAACCTTCATAAGCTGCATTGTCTCTAAATTCAATTGCTGTATTAATAGAGCATCTCCAAGGATCTGCGCTTGATGAAAGCGCTCTCGTAGATTTTTTGCTTTTTTCCTAAGTTCTTTCATTTTTGAAGGTTTAAGCCCTAAGATCCAGTTTAAAAGCATGCCAAAGAAAACCATGAATAGGGCTACAAACATAAGTTGTAAAATAATCTCATTTGTAAGAGGTTCGGGCATAATTATACCATTATTACATAAATGTTGTTTGTAAGAATAAAATTTATACTACTAAAAATACTTTATTGGCAAAAACAACAATTAATATAGTTATTAGAAATTACCTTAAATTTCCTTGCGCGAATCCTCGTACATATTTAGATGCCACAGTTTTCCATCTTGTTGGAATAGACGACATAATTGCGCATCCTATTCGACAACCATCACAGAAACTATAATTATCGTGTTTTTGCATAATTTCTCTTATTTCTTTACAACTATAAATATTTTGAAACGAATGGTTAAATGCATTGATACTTAATAAAGGATGAATTTTACAGGGAAAATCAATATTTCCATCGTGTCGTATGAACATGTACGCTTCAGCAACGTGACATCGAAGCACATCTTGATGCTTTTCGTTTCCACCAAAACCGCCCTTTTCTACTATTTCAATAGTTATAGGATCCGTTAAAATATTTTTGAATTTTGTGCGTAAATCTCTAATTTTATTTGCCCAACTAGATAGATTTGGCACTAAATCTTGAATATCATTAACTTGATAACTACTGCCCGAAACATTCCAAATAATGTCTTCACAAGGATATAATTCTATGGAACAATTTAAATTCTCACCGATTTCACAAATATCTTCCAGCAAGTTTATATTGTCTTTCATTACTACAGTGCTTATAATAACTTTTATATCTTTTTTATTAGCTAACTGAATAGATTTAATAACTTTATCAAAAACTTTGATACCCCTTAATTTGTCATGTAATCTGGCAGTAGGATAATCTAACGAAATTAATATGAAATCTAATCCCTCAAATTTAGGTATTAATTCAGGTAATAAATAACCATTACTAGCAATTCCATTAATAAAATTGTGAACAATTCCCATGTGATAGACTAATTCTGGAAGGTCTTTTCGTAATGTTGGCTCACCACCCGTTAGGGAAAGCACATTTACACCGAATTCTGCGAGTTTATCGATTAAAAACTTAATTTGATTAGTCGTCATCTCTTCACTTATGTAAGATCTTGGTAACGAATGAATTGAACAAAACGAACATTTAGCATTGCATCTCAATGACACTTCTATTTGTGCTGAATATGGAATTTTTCTGCTGGTAAAATTGTTTATAATAAAATTTTTTACCAAATGAATCCAATTCTTTGCTCTTTTACGAGGAATTAAATCTCCACCAAGCTTCTCTGAATAAATGTGTATTCAATATATTGGTTTTATAATATAAAGTTTTAAAGTAATTAAAAATCTAATCGATATACTAATAGAAAAAGGATTTATAAATATGTTTTTTCTAATTTATCTTTTTATTATTTCTATCAATGAAAGAATTAATACTTAATCTTAACTTTCTCTTACCATTTTTCCACTATTTTGAAAGCGTTGGATTTACCTATTACGGATTCAATTGTTTCTAAAGCTTTTTTGAAGAATTCTTTTTCAACATCAATTCGACTTTTTAAAACCGAGAAAATTTTTTCAGTCTTTTCTTTATTAAATAATTTGGACATTTCTTCAGCTTTCTCCTCAATTATTTCGCACTTAGATTGAGCGTCTTTTAGTAGAAATTGTGCTTCTTCTAAATCTCCTGGAGAAGTTTTCTTCTGCTTCTTTACAACATTTCTCTGTTCCTTTTCTATGGCTCTTCTCGCTTTTTCAACTTCTTTAAATTTTAAGGTTAGAGCATTGTATCCATCTAAAATTTCTTGTAAAGGCGTTATAACCTTATTTTTCAACTGCTCAATTTTTTCTTCTCTTATCTTTTCAATGGATTTAAACGTTAATTTCATTTCAGATATCACAGATTCCAACTCAATACTTTCTGTATCAGCGTAATTTTTTAAAGCTATAATTCCATCCTGCAAATCTTTAATGAGTTTTAATTCTGTCTCTATAAATCGATTATTGATGTTAATAACATGGTCAATTGCGGTGCTCCTAGTGATTAATTTACTTGAAATACTTTCAATTAATTCTTTCACTTTGTCTTTTAAACTCATTTTAAACAATTAAAATTTGATTAAACTTACTTATAAATAATTCGGTTTTATTCTTCTTCTTCACTAAGTGAAGAATAATGACGCTATTAGGATTAAAATTAACTATCATGATATTTCGTTTTTATGAGCAAAAAAAATTAAAAAAATTGAAGGTTTTATTAATATCAATAACAATATGTAAAAGAACTATACCCAAATGGGAGCTACATAATCTTAAATTACTTACCGAGGTTATCTACATTATTTGTCTAAGGATGAGATATCTGATTTAAAGAGAGTAAAATAATATTTTATAAAAAAAAAGTATAAAAAAAAAATATTTAATAGTTATTAAAAAAATCGTGTCTTTTACATTTTCTTGAAAATCCAAGCCCCTATCCTTAAATAAGATTTACATCACTTTGCCACATCTTTTACAAACATATTTCTTTGCGTAAATTTTAATTTCTTTTAGGAGTTAAAAGAGATTTTTAATTCCGCCCATTTGATGTAGAACTTGGCTCTTATCTTCTACGGCATTGAAAGTGGTATTACTGCAATCAGGACAAACCCTTCTCCCTTCAACAGGGGTTTTTTCAACTGTTTGTTTTTCTTCTTCTTGTTTTTCAACAACAGAAGAAGGTTTAACTGTGGGAGTTGATTCTATTGATACACGACCAGATGCACTATGTGATGGTGATGCTGCAGCTGGTGCTATTGTTGGTTTTGGGGCAGGTGCAGGTTCTTTGCTCTTCGATTCTAATACTTTATCTAATTTTTCGTCTATTTTTTTTAGCATCTCTAATACTTTTTCTTCAAATTCAGACAAAAATAATCTCCTTTTTTAATTTTTAGAATTAATTTTCTTCTTATTAAATGTATATTCAGATTTAATAAATTTTAGCAAAATATTAAAATAAAAAAAAAGAGGTATATCATACAGAAAATTATTAAAAATGTTTGTTGCACTGAATTCTTATGGTGGATTTTGAAGATTCTCTCTTTTTTTTTATTGCTAAAAAAATTTCAATATCTTTCTTTTACAGGCGTTAAAATATTAAAAAATTCAGACTTGACCTTAACCTTTGCATGGAATTTAACTAAAACTCTATTTCCTGAGAGAGTTTGGGCGTGAAAAGTGTTATAACTAGTTCCCCAACCTCTAAATGCTATTATGTCGCCTTTATTTAAATTTGAAGTATCTAATTTTGAAGAATCCTTAACTCTTAGGAACATGCCAGTTTTAACGTCATCCAAACTATTAATGTTATGTATGCTTGAAAAGGAATAAGAACCCGCATAGTTTTCTATAATGTAATCATACAATTGCTTCAACGGGTTTTTTTTAATTTTTAATATTTCGCCTTTTATGCCTCTTTTCGCAATGAGTAATGCAGCAATAGCGTGATCCACAAAACCTTTACTTTGTACTTCGCCTATTAATTTTCCTTGTTGTAAGTGGAATAAGGCTTCTTTAGTAGTTTTAAATTCATCTACTAAATAAATATCTGGATGTTCAAATCGCTTTTTAGCTGCATTCAGTTCTAAATCCTTAATAACACACGAATAATCATCGCAAGGAATATTAAAATATTTAATAAAGAAATCGATTATAAAATTTGAACCAGGTCCAGCTCCAATAAAAATTTTACTTATTAATTCTTTTTGATTACCTAAAAATGTGTTTAATTCCTTATCTAGTTGTCTTTTTAAAGTATTGTGTGATCTTAGATTCTCTACAGTAGTTTTTAAATTTACATACCAAAGAGAAGGTAATTCCCCTTTTTCAATTAAACAAAAACCAAAATGTCTCGTACCTGGATCTACAGCGAGAATTATCTCATTTTGTTCAAACCTAAATAAATGTATTTCTGCTTGCCCTTTCGAAACTTTCATTAACGAGTTAAAAAATTGTTCAAAATGTTGATTTTTAACCTGAAGGAAATAAGTATCTGTTTTTGATTGATATAAAATTTCAATATTGTATTTTTCAATTAACTGAAAGATATCGTGATAATTTTCTACTTTAACTATAACATCTTGATGGGGAACTATTTTTATAATTTTTACTTTTTCGATGGCTTTTGCAATCGCTTGAGCTATATCGTCTTCGTTTTTTCCAGAAAAGATATCCACATGTAGTCCATCCAGGTGAAACGCTTGGTAGGCTGTAGAAGCGGCTAAAATGTCAAATAATTTTTTTTGTTGGATGCCCTCTCTTGAAACTGTTAAAACCTTTTTACATCTTGGAACAATTCTAACAGTTGCGGATTTATAATTAGCTTTACTAATTTTGTTAATTGTAATGATACCTTTTATTTTAGAACCAATTACTCTAAATTCAATCAAATCTTCAAGTCTCTCGCGTATAAAATCAAACTGTAAATCGCCTACAACTAGTAGATTTACAATCTTTCTCTCAGTATAATAATCAAAGGGAATAATTTTTTTTAAATTGTCAAGTATTTCTAATGAGAGCCTAAATTTATTCGGATCGTTAATTTCTATAAAAAATTCCTTCCTTGGTCTAATTTCTGCTAAAGTACTATTAATATTTGGAGATATAAATTTACCGCGATAATATTTGGTTCCTAAATCGAATTTTGGTTCAACATTTAACAATAATTGAACAATATCTCCTTCAGATGCCCTATATATTGGATTTCTTTTTAACGAATAAATAGCCTTTATTTTCACATCAACGGTAAGAAATTTATTAGGTTCAATTTCCCCCGTTAAAATCCCAATATTGATGAGATTTCCCAGACCCTTTTTATGATCAAATCCTAAGATTATAAAAGATAAATCTTCTTCAACTTTACTCCTATACCTTGTATAAATAGAAATTTTTTTAATTAAATCGTCTATACCCATAAATTTCTTGGCAGATGTTTCGATAATCGGTATTTTAGAGATGCCTAATTTATCTATTTTTTTTTGAATTTTATCAATATTAGCTGTAGGCAAATCCATTTTAGTTGCTGCCACAATAATTGGAATCTGTTTCTGTTGCGCTTTTTCAAATAGCCAATAAGTTCTCGCTTGAAAACCGTCTGCTCCCGAAACTACTAATACTAGTAAGTCAGCAAATTCAAGACCTAAAGCAGGACTCGCTTTAAAATCTGAATGCCCCGCTGTATCCAATAAGTTTAATAATAGATTTGATTTTTTAATTTCAAATTCTATAACTTTCAAGCTCACTGTTGTTCCGTGATCTAACTCAAAATCTAAATTATCGGGAAATTTCCCTACAATTGCCTCTATTAACGAAGATTTTCCGTGCTGGGCATGACCAGCAATTAAAACATTAAGAACTCTGTATTTTTGTTCCATTTTATTCTTTAAAATGAAAAATAATATCTAAAAATTAGGAAAATCAACTAAATATAAAACTATTTAATTTATTTCGCTTAAATCTCGACTCGCTATAATATTAGCATCCAATCCTAAAACATTTTCGATCAAAATGTCTCCCATTTTAATAGGCGCTTTAGTTATTGTTGTCGCAATTTTTTCTAAAACATCTATCAATCTTTCTTTCGGGATTGGCTTATCAGTTCTAACTGGTACTAACGGTAAAAATCCATTAGAGCAACGTATAGTTGTTGTGAGTATTCTTTTGGGTTCGTAATATTCTTGTTGAGCGTATTCTAACCCTCTTTCACACGTATGTCCTTCAAAAGTGACGTTTCCCTTGCCATCATCGTTCACCTGAATGGCACAACCAGTTGGACAAACTATACATCTTATAACCTTTACAACACTTTGACTACTTTCTGCCATGTTTTATAACATCTTAATAATTTTTTAATTAAATTTTTAATCTTCTTCAATTAAAACCTCTGGTCTAGGTATAACCTCAATTTCGATCTGTTTGCAATTAGGATTGATACTATTATTTTCAAAATTAACTTTTAATTCGATCATTTCGCTTGGGATTACATAGACTTTATTTTTTTTATATATTAACATTTTATTTTGTTTATCTCTGAATTGAATTTGTACTCGTCTATCGGGATATTTAACTCGAAAAGTAAAAATAATATCTTTTGATAGATCGGTTCTATTGATCAAATCTGGTTTAATGTAATTAACATTCTCACCAGCAATGCATTTTATCTGTTTTTCTCTTTTAAGCTCTTTTCCATATCTCTCGTTAATGTATTCAACAGCAAACTTTCCAGCTCTTTTTGCTTCAACTGTAACCATATCTACTAAATCGTGAACCTGAAGCACATTTCCACAGGCAAAAACACCATCAATAGTCGTTTCCAAATTATTATCTATAACAGGTGTATTGTCCGAATTTATTATTGCTCCTGCTTTTAATGTTAATTCATTCTCAGGAATTAAGCCTACCGAAAGCAATAAGGTATCGCACTCAATAAATTTCTCAGATCCTACTATTCGGTCATAGTCTTTTGTAACCTTTGCTATACTTATACCTTGAATTCGTTCCTTCCCATGAATTTTTGTGACAGTATAGCTCAAAATAAGTGGAATATCGTAATCTTCGAGACATTGCACCTGATTTCTGATTAAACCACTCACATAAGGATTTATTTCAACTACAGCTTTAACTTTGCAACCTTCCCATGTTAATCTTCGTGCCATAATCATTCCTATATCTCCACTGCCTAAAATAACATAAGTTCTACCCGGTAAAAATCCCTCAATATTTACGAATCTTTGAGCTTGTCCCGCAGTATATATTCCAGAAGGTCTGAAACCGGGAATATTTATGGCACCTCTTGTTCTCTCTCGACATCCCATGGCTAGAATTACCGCTTTTGTTTTTATTTCAATAAGTCCTTCTTTGTTATTAACTGCGTAAACTACTTTGTCTTCCTCATCTTTTAATATTTCAATTACCATCGTGTCCAGCCTATAAGCTATATCCAACTCTTTAGCTTCGTTGATAAATCTTTGTACATATTCAGGCCCAGTCAGTTCTTCTCCGAATTCGTGCAAACCAAATCCATTGTGTATGCATTGAAGCGTAATACCTCCTAATTCTTGATCTCGCTCCAATATTAAAACATCTAATCCTGCTTTTTTTACTACTATTGCAGACGCTAATCCCGCCGAACCACCTCCAATTACGACCACATCTGCTTTATATTTTTTCATTCTTCGCCCTTACCTCCTTGAATCTTTTCTAAAATAAGGTCCTTTGTATTTCCAATTAAGTAATTCGAGTCTTCGCCTTTTTTAGTAATTTCTTTGTAAGGTAAATTCAGCTCTCTCGATAATATCTCGATTACCCTCTGACGACAAAAGCCACCTTGGCAGCGTCCCATTCCAGGGCGACATCGAAATTTTACCCCATCTACTGTAGTTGCACCAACAGGTGCGTGGATTGCATCTAGAATTTCCCGTTCTGGAATAGTTTCGCATCGACAGATTATTTTACCCCATGTAGGATCTCCCATTATCTTGTTATCCAGTTCTTCCTTCGTGAAATCTTTAAATCGTTCAGGTTTTGGTCGGTACGGATTGTAATCTTCCTTAACTTTCATAGCAACACCTAATAACTCTAAAAAAGATTCTACTTTTTCGGCGATAGCAAAACAAGCTGTTAATCCTGGAGACATAATACCTGCCACATTAATAAAACCATAAACATCTGTATTATCAATAATAAAATCGTGCGTATCAGACACGGCTCTTAATCCAGCAAAATTTCTAATTGAACTCCTTGCTGGAATATTAGGCACTAACTTTGCAGCTCCTTCCAATGTTTCTTTCAATCCGGCTGTAGTAGTTGCTATATCCTCTTTATCAGTGATATTCTGCGCATTTGGTCCAATAAAAGTATTCCCATGTAAAGTAGGACAGATCAATATTCCTTTGGATACTTGTGTAGGTGTAGGGAAAATAATTTTATTCAAATGAAACGCATTCCTATCAAATAAAATATATTCTCCCTTTCTAGGCATAATTGAAAAATAATCTAATCCTAGCATTTTTGAAATTTCTGCAGCGTGAAGTCCAGCTGCGTTAATGGCATTATGAGATTTAAATTCTTCTCCTCTAATTGTTTTTACAATAAAGGTATAATCTTGATGTTTTATTTTTATAACTTCTTGACTTCGGAAAAACTTTACTCCGTTCATAGCAGCATTTTCAGCCAATGCGAAAGTTAATTCGTAAGGACTCGCGATTCCTGCAGTAGGAGCGTGTAAAGCGCCAACTGCATCGTCTGTTAAAGCAGGTTCCATATGTTTAATTCTTTCTTTATCAAGTATCAGTTCTAAACTTAGAACACCATCCTCATTTCCTTTTTTTCTCAAATCCTCCAAATCTTTAATCTGTTCGTCTTCTATAGCCACTACAAGTGAACCAATTCGCTGAAATGGAAAATTTAACTCTTCCCAAGCTTGTGTATATAATTTATTCCCTCTTATACTAAGATGACGCCTTACATATTTTCTCTCGGCAGCGTAACCTCCATGTATAACACCCGAATTTGCTTTAGTAGTTCCACAAGCTATGTCTGCCTCTTTTTCTAAAAGAGCAATCTTGAGATCGTATTTTGAAAGCGTACGGGCGATACAACAGCCAATAACTCCGCCGCCGATAATTAATACATCGTATTTCAATTGATTGTCGACCTTTTAAATATAAAATTAAAATTCAAAAAACTAAACCCATAATTCTAATTATAAAAGATTTAGATCTTTTTAAAATTTATTTTAATAGGGGTTATTTTGTGGTTGTTAAGGTCAGAATTTAGGGAGAAATATCATCCAGAAAATTATTAAAAATGTTAAAATTGTTTATTAAAATTCCCTCTCTCCCTCCATTTAAATAGGAATAACGAGTTATTTTAACAAAACTACAAATAATCTTCTTTTATGACTTTTTATTATTCAAAAAATTAAAAAGTCGGATTCTTTTTAAGTAAACCTTATAGAAGAAAGAAAAGGAGCATCCACACCAAATTGAATACGATCATTGAAACTATTAACGCCTTTGTTACTGGATTTGATATCGTATTTTTTAGCGACTTGTTCACTTTTAGTTCAAGCTCTCCTCTTAACAAGTTATCAACGGAGCTAATATTGTAATTAGGATTTAAATAATCTTTATTGAGATGAATTGAGCCTAAAAATCGCGGTCTTGAAATGTTTTTAATAGCATTATCTAATTCCTTTGAAGATAACAAATTTATTGTTACTTTTTCCTCTACTTCCTTATTAAAATCAGTCGGCTTCATTTATATTCTATCTATATTAATTTTTATATACAATTATTTAATAAGCAATATATATTATTAATTTTTTCCCATTTTAAAATAAAAAAAAGTCTTGAATTAAAGCCAATTAAAAATTATTAAATAAGTACATATATAAATAACTAAATACAATTTTTCCAACTTCTGACAGAATCTAATGGTCTTAAATAACTTTTGAATTTAAAGTAGCCAGACAGTCTCAAAAACCATCCCGATAAATACTACATCATTAAAAACCATATACAAAAGTAATTAAAATAGTTATTTATATATTGATTTTTCCCGACGATAAGAATTGAAAAATCACGCAATTATGGAGGCAAAAAAGTTTTTTCTGATTGAGAAAAAGAAAAAGATAATTTTTAGTCTATCACTTTAATTATTATATCCTAATATTAAAAATACAATTATAATTATTAATTTTTTCCGATTATCAATATGATTAAAAAGAAGAATAAAACAATTACCAAAAGATGTTTTAAAATTTTTTAACTGTCTCTTTTAAAAGTTTTTTGAACTACTCCTTCCTGAAGGAGATTCTTTCTTCACGGAAAATAGCCTGCATGAATTCCGAAAAATTTCAGCAGGTCTTGTTTCATCTCCAAAGGGTTGATTTCCCACCACTCAAGCGATAGTATCATTATTAATAAGGAAGTTGCTTGCTTTCATGGCAAATAAAATCTTTTAAATCATTCTTCTCTGCTTTTAGGTTTAAGATATCCAATGTAAGCAAAAAAAAGTCCTATAATTACGCAAATCCATGCAAGAAAATAAAAAATAGTAAAATGTGGGCTTCCCATTAATACCAATATCCGATCGATTAAAAAATTTAATACAACTATAATGAAACTTAAGGACATCAGTCCTAAAGACAATATTTTTTTTTTAATAAAAGGATCGGTAGAATTTTTATAACTCATAATAGCTTTCACCATAAAAGAGATATTTATTATAGCGACAAGTAAGAACATAAAGAAAAAATTATAAGCATCTAAAGATGTATTACCTCGTTCGTATATAAATGTAGAAAAGAAAAGAGTAAAGCCAGCATATATTGAAAATATTACTTTTTGAGCTTTACTAGTTCTTTCCTCAAATACATTTACTTTAAAAATATACAAAAAAATTACGGACAATACTAAAAAATCAAGAGCAATTCTAAAGTCTACAATTCTCAGAAGAATCCAATACATTGGTGTATTTGGATACCTCGCGTTAGGATCATTATATATATATTCAATATCAGTTGTTAAGACAATAATCTTCGAAAGCCACGAAAAAACAATTCCAAGAGTAATATTCAAAAAAATCAAAAATAAATATAATGTAAGTCGATTTTTCAATTCTATATATTTCTTTAAAACTAAAATCAATAATATTAACGCAATTCCTATAATGACAGTCTCAAAAACCATTCCGATAAATACTATATCATTATAAACCATATAAAAAAGTAATTAAAATAGTTATTTATATATTGATTTTTCCCGACGATAAGAATATGAAAAATCATACAATTAAGTGGATGCAACAAAGTTTTTTCTGATTGAGAAAAAGAAAAAGGTAATTACCAAAAGGCTTTTTGAAATTTCTTGATGGTCTCTTCTAATGATTCCACAATCTCAGTTTCAAATTCAGAAAACATGCTGATATCACCACCGTCCCATGTTTCTAACTGTGATTCGTACACTTCGAAGAATTTCTCTTCAATAGAGCGGAGTTCTTCAATGACCCTTTTTTCCTTAATCTTTTTTGAAGAGTTGCAAACAAATAGAAACTTGCTACTTTTAATAATTGTAAACCTAATTGAACTTAATTCAAAACTCGTTAGACCTCCACTAATTAATTCTTGCGCAAATGAGTTTAATGCGGTCATAAGTGCTCCAAATAATTGCTCATTAACTTTTGGGTCAAAAACTCGACTAAATACAACTATACCACTCTCAGAAAGAATCCACAAATCCTGCAATACTTTTACCATAGGTAATCCCCATTATTTTAGTTAAATAATTAATGACCCTTAATACTTATAAAAACTAACAAACTTATAAATTTGTCCTTGAAACTATTACTTTGAACTTAATTAGTTTTTGGCCGTATATACCCTAAATAAGCACAAATAGTCGCAACTATAACGAAACTCCAGCCGAGAAAATAGAAAATCGTGTATCCCGGAATATCTAATATAATCATTAACAACCTATCAATCAACTGGCATATTAAAATAAGGATTGTGCTTATACTCATAATTGCTAACGATAAAAACGCGTTCTTATACATCTTTTCATCCACAGATCTGTAAGTTTTAATACAACGAAACATAAAAGGAAGGTAAATCGCGCTCAAATATATACCTGTAAAAAGAAAAGCTAAAATCTCAAAAAGATTATTCCCTTTGGAATATATAACCATTAAATAAATCATGGTAAATCCCCCAAAAATATAAACAAACAATTTTTGAATTTGACTAGGATTAACTTCGAAAAGGTTTACGTACAATATGTAAGTAAGAAAAACGCCAATTATAATAAATAAAAACGTAAATCTAAAAGCAACAATCCTCAAAAAAAACCAAGATTCTAATGTACCGGGGTCTGCCACAGCAGGATTTGTAAGGTAATCGAGCCCAGAATAAAGGCGAAGCGTTTTAGAAAGCCACGAAAATACTATAGAAATTGCAAAAAATAGAAAAATTAGAAACAAATAGAGCGTAAGCCTGTGTTTTTTTTCCAGATATCTTATGAATATTAAAATCAAGAGAATTGAAAAAATGACTATAATAATAAGCTCAAAAATAAATCCAACAAAAATTAATTCGAAACCATTCATTATAAGATTTAATAGAGATTAATATATATTAAAAATCTTCGTTATAAATTATTTAAATTAGAGATTATTAAAAAACAAATTGAAGTAATAAGATGATGTAAATAATGATTTGGAAAACCAAAATAACCGAAATGACTGAAACAAAATACCCCATTATCATGGGAGCCTTTGCCCTTTTAGGATACGCTGAATTCGCAGCAGCCTTCTCGAACGCGGGAGGTTTTGGGATAATCACTGCTTTAAATTTTAATAAAGCTGAAAAATTTCAAAAAGAACTTGAAAAAATGAAAGAATTGACTAATCAACCTTGGGGCGTAAATTTTTCAGTGATGCCCCCGATGGAGCTCAATAAGGGAAGGAGAGGTCGAGATGAAGATTCTTACATGGATTTCGTTGACATTTCTATTGATGCTGGAGTGAAAGTCTGTACTACATCAGCGTATAAGGCAAGTAAGATCGGGAAAAAATTACACGACGCTGGATGTTTTTGGTTTCACAAATGTGCTACAATGAAACACGCTATTTCGGCAGAAAGAGCGGGTGCTGATGTTGTGACGATCGTAGGGCTAGAAGGAACGGGCTTTAAAAATCCTAATCAAAATACCACATTAGTGAATATGACGATGGCTAGAAAACTACTTAAAATTCCTTTAATCGCCGCGGGAGGGATTGGTGACGCTCGGGGTTTCCTTGGGGCTCTTGCCATGGGTGCCGACGCTGTTTGCTTTGGAAGCGCAATTATCGCAACTAAAGAAAGTCCTGCTTCTAGGAGCTGGAAAAACCAAATATTGAAGCAGGATATTTTCGACGAGAATTTTTACAAAAAGATTTTTCATTTTCAATTAAAAGATTCTCCTGTTGGATCTATGGCCATCGGTCACTGTAACGAAATCGTTTCAATGAAAGAATTTATTGATAATATCGTAATAAATGCTGAGAAAATTCTTAAAAATTGGGGTTTTGAAGGTAACGAATTTAGCACGTTGTAAAATCGCAAACTTGCGAAAAATAAAGCGTATGATGAACTTATACAAGGAGTATATATAGTCTTTTTATAATTATTTTTTAAAGAAATTATGAATTTTTAATTATTCAAATCAAAATTATATGCGTCAGTAAAGGCAATAGTTAAAAAAGATTTGAAGATCTGAAAGTAATTAATAATGTTTATGTCCAATATCAATTATATAATTCAGATTTTTACGAATCCTCTTTTTTTTTATATAAGATTATTCTATTTAAAAAATAAGTCGTTTTTTAAAGAAAAATTCAATAATTTGCCATAGTCTTTATTTATATAAACCATTGTTCCCTCTATTTTTACACATCAAAAGATAAAAATGATGATACAAAAAATGAGGGAATTATTAACTAATTTTGAAGGTTTAGAAGTTAGCGAAATCCCGCCAAAAAAACCAACTCCAACAAAGACCAAAACCATAAGGTTTAGCGGGGAAGACTTAATTCTTTGGGAGGCTTGGAATAAAGATTTCGTTAAAAAAATAAAAAAATTTCTTAGAGAGCAAATATCTCAAACTCAAATTTTAAAGCATGAAATCTCGAATGCTGACAATCCAGAATTGAAAAAGAAAGATCTCTTAAAAGATAAAAGAGATTTAATTAAATTTATGATGAAAAAAGGAGCAAAGCAAGAAACTTTAGACAGATTAAGCAGAGAATATTGGGAAATTCAAAAAATTCAAACTTAATTTTTTTTCATACTTTATTGACGTAAATGTCTTTATCGGAATAGATGTTCTGGTAAAGAACAAAACAAGCCTACGAGATGTGAATAAATTTCGATTTGTATTTAATAATATAGATACCTTGAAATTAAAATTATGCAATCGTTAATTTTCTATAAGAACTAGATTTTTATAACCAATTTGTTTTTGTTATCACAAGTAACGCAATTTTCCATACAACAGATCAAAAAAAGTGGGAAAACTATGGGAATTAATGTCTGTTGTAGGATTACGTACGAACGAAAATTAATAATTTTTAAATACTAAGATGATCAATATTGTAATAAGTATATTTTAATTATCAATTTATAAATATAATTTTTACAAAACAAAAAACAGTTGATGAAAAAACAACGACTAAAAGTAGTATTTTGATCAATAAAAAAACGGGAAAGTGAAGAATATGGTCAATGGATATAAAGATCGCCTACGTTCAGGTGCCAAAAAACAAGAAGCGGATTTCGATCATTGTTGTGACAATCCTAGCGTTGAAAGCCGAGAGGGAGACAATGTCTGTTTGAGTTGTGGGATGATTGTTGGACGGAATCTAGTAGGAAACGAAAGACGTGCTTACACGGTAGAAGAAGTAAATAAGAGAAGAAGGACAGAGCCTCGATGGCGCGAGTTTGGACCCCGCACAATGCTGCCTAACAGTAAAATCGATAGTAAAGGCCGCCTTATTGGTGCTAAAGGAAAAACCTTATTTTCAAGATTATCGAAAATTCAGAATTCCTTAATTTCAAGCATCGAAAGGAACTTTTGGGAAGCTAAACCTAAGTTAAAGATGCTCACGAGCAAATTAAATATTCCTGAATACATCAAAGAAACCGCTTGGAAGATTTACTCGGTTGTGGCGAGAAAGAAGCTCACGATGGGAAGGTCAATCGACGGTTTTATCGCCGCCTCATTATACGCCGCGATTAGAGTACACGAATTTCCAAGATTGCTTGAAGAAGTATGCGAAGCGTCGATGACTCCAAGAAGGACTGTCCACCGCTCGTTAGGAATGGTCGTCAAGGAGGTTCTCCCAGAGCTCAATTTGAAGTATAAGCCGATTACAGCAGAAACTTTGGTGTTCAGATTTGGCAACGATTTAGGACTTCCTATGGAGGTTCAGAAGAACGCTATTAACATGCTGGTACAAGCCTCAAAAAACGGATTGTTGCGAACGGGTAAGGATCCAAAGGGTTTAGCGGCGAGCGTAATATACATGGCTGCTAAAGCGAGCAACTGTCGAAAGACGCAAGCAGAAGTGAGCGAAATAGCGAAGGTTACGGAAGTGACTTTGCGCAGTCGTTCGAAACAGATAAAAAATAAGCTATAGAAACTGTGTTAAAGGAAAAAAGTTAAAGAAGTTAAAATTTTCCTATAAATATTTTCTATTTTTTTTTTTATTTTTTTTTTTTAATATTATTAGAAAAATTAAAAAGTAACACTAATTTTTTCACTAAGTAATTAATTATTCGAGTAAATTACCCTTAAGGTGATGTTTTTTGTACATGAGTTTGAAAGAAATTATAAATCCAAATCATACAGCCCTTTTAATATGGGATGTCCAAAACTTACTGGTACGAGGAATTTTTAACAAAAAAGAGTTTCTCGAGAACTTAAAATCGTTAATAAAAGTTGCGAGAAGTAAAAAAATTCCAATCATTTATTCGAAAATAACGCCTCTTCCCAAAGATTACGAATCGTCGTTCAGAACTTTCATGTTTATGAAACGATTTAAAATTATGGATCCTGAAAAAATGCCGCGATTTATGGAACCTGGAACTCTTGAATCGGAAATCCCTAATGACATAGCGCCTTTGGAAGCGGATATAATTATAGAAAAACATACAGCAAGTATCTTTATTGGTACACATTTTGAATATTTAATGAGAAATAAAGGGTATAGATACAATTCTATTTACCGGTATATCTACTGAATTTGGTGTTGCTTCAAGCGCTAGGGATTCGTGCAATAGGGGGTTCTATACAGTTATTGTTCAAGATTGTGTGTCTTCATTTAACCAAAAGTTTCATGAAATGACTTTAGAAATATTAAAAGGAATATGTTTGGTAGAATCGTCTAAAAATATTATTAAAGAATGGGAATAATCATCCCCAACTACTACTATTAGAATTGTTATGTAGTGGACTATTGAATTTCTTTCAAAAAACAGAAATCTAAAATCTATAATGTAATCTTCATTCGTTTAAAATTTAATCCTACACATCTATTTAGAACACGAATTTAAATAAGAGCAAGGTGGTTGTATTCTCTATTTATATTTTATTTGAAATAGCTATTAAAATACCTCAGTATAAAATCTTTAAAGGTGGGAATCTTTTTTATCGCATTTCCAATTGACAAATTAATGGTACCCTCCATTATTTTTTTTTTTAAAGGAGATAAGTTCGGATTATATTCTCTGAGATACGAGGCTATTTGTTTGTAATCTATGCCGACTTCTGTTTTACATTGTAAGTATAAATCGGGACAAAAATCTTCTAGGACTATCATGCTTTCGTATATATTAACAAAATATTGTATTATTTCGCCCTCGAAATTGTGATTATCAAACACTTTTAAGGTTTGTAATATGTTATGGATGTGAATTTTTTTTCTCGCTTCGTTGACTTTATAAGCTAAAGAGTCTTTCATTTTTATTTTTGCCCATCTTCATTTGTTCGTTAAAATTTCATTATGACGATATAATATTTTCAGTTATATATTGTTTATTACTTGTATATAAAAAAAAATTAATAAGAGGAGAATTAAGATCGGTTTCAAACATTTTAGATTTTATGGAATAGATAAATAAGAATGTACTATTTAGAGAGAATAAAGTTATAAGTATGGAATTTTATTTTTTTTATGTATGTCTTATATTGAGAAAAAATATCTTGATAAAATTTTCGAGATTTTCAATGAAAAGTTACCTAAATTGGAAGATGTTTTACTTGAATTATTAAATAAAAAATCTCTTAAAATTGCAGACGATATAGCAAAAGTTTGTGCTGATTTTAATAGAAATGTAAATGATATCCTAAAAGATTTTTACCCTGAAATAAAGGATATGGACGAGAAGTTAAAAATTAAATCCACATTAAAATTTTATTACGACTTAATAGAAAAATTAACAGATTTAATTAGAAACATTGAAAATTTTCAAAAAATTGACGAAAATTATTACGAGCAACTAATAAATTTCGTAAAAGAAAAAGAAGGATTAATCTCCGGAAAATATAAATTAATTTGTCTCCAGGAGATAACTGCGTTTTACAACCAAGACTCGAGAAATAGGTTAGAACAAATAATAGCGAAAAAATTTGCGAAAAGAAGTAGGGAATTTTTTACGTTTGGTTCGTTAGAGGAGGAAATTAAGAAAATTGCAAGAATAGCCGGAGCAAACAAATTAAGTATTTCTTCGGCTGATAATTTAGTAGACGCTCTTCTCTTCGAATCTGCCCTATCTGTGATACATTATAGTGTGCCATTGGATGAAAAAACAAATTTGAAAAAAATCGGAATAGAAATAAAAAAATATTTGGATTCTAAAGGCTATAAAGTTGAATTATTGGAAGATTCAGTAATTACGGACGCAAAATTGCTACCTGACAAACCATAAATTCTAAATTCTCACCATTTGATTGTTTTTTCGTTTTTATTCTTTTTTTGTCGAATATTGGATGAAATCCATAGCCCAATTTTGATAAAAAAATCAAATTTTATATTAAAATGTGGTAAAGAGTCTATATAAAAAATAGGTTTTGTATAAATTGTGGAACCAAAACGGGTCCATTTATTTATTTTTTACATACTATTGCATAAGTTATCTGTTATATTTAGCACATAACATATAGCATTTGTGCTAAAAATTCAGAAAAATAATCTCGATACTTTTTTGTTAACTATGGGTTGAAATGGTAAACTTTATTTTTCATTTAATAAATAATCTTTTAAGTGAATTTGTTTGGATTATATATAGATGAGTTACATAGAGACTAAATACCGAAACAAAATTTATGAAATTTTTGACGAGTTATCAGATTTGGATAACAAATTGCTCGAACAGTTAAATAAAAAATATGTTAAGTACCCTAACAAAATCGCAAAATTATGCTCAAATTTTACCAGAAATATAAATATTATCCAAAAGAAATATTATCCAGAAATAAAACAAATGGGAGATAAGCTAGATATCAAATCTTCCTTGAGATTTTATTTTACTTTAATAGAAAAATTAACAGAATTAATAAGAAACAGCGAGAATTTTAAAGATATAGACGATGAATATTACGAAATGTTAATAGAATTTATAAACGAAAAGGATAATCTAATAACTGGTCAATTTAAAACGATTTGTTCGCAAGAACTTTCAGCGTTTTACAATCAAAATTCACGTCAAAATCTCGAAAAAATTTTAAAATTAAGAATAAAACAAGGTAAACGAGAATATTTTGCCCCCAGTTCTTTAGAAAAAGAAATTAAAAAAATTGCTAGAGGTGCAGGTGCGGATTTAGTCGGAATTTATCCCGCAGATATTTTGAAAAGCGCACAATTTTCCGGGGGTTCTATTTTGTTTGAATCTGCTCAAACAATTATAATGTTTGTGGTAGGTCTAGTTGACGATATAATAATACATGACTTTTCTGACTATGATCACGAAGAATTTAATCCTTATAACGACATAAAAACCGAAAATTTGCAAAAAATAGGGAGGGAAATAATTAATTTCTTAGTATCAAAAAACTATAAGGCAATACAGCTTACTGAAAAGGAAAACAAAACTTTGAATCTCTTAAAGAAAAATTCGCTTTTAACCTACGAAAAATTAAAGTTAAGTTATACCAGTTCGGTTATTACAGACGCTAAATTAACGCCCGATAAACGCGCTTAAATTTATTTTTTCGCTTCTTTTTTAAGTAATTTAATTTTGTGTGAAAGGACCTCCTTTCTTATTTTATTCATTTTAATAGTCTACTTCTCATCTCATTAAATATTTAATCTTTGCTATATTATACTTTGATGATTATAATGGCAAAAAAGAAGAGAGATACTCCTATTACGGGAATCACGGTATCGAAGGAAGAAGATTTTTCCGCGTGGTACACAGAAATAATAAACAAAGCGGAACTTGCGGATATTAGATACAATATTAAAGGTTTTGTTTGCTATCGACCATGGGCAACTATTACAATAAGAAGGATGTATCATAAGTATGAGGAAATACTTGAGAGAAATGGGCATTTACCATTAATAATGCCATCTTTAATTCCTGAAAGTAATCTTATGTTAGAGGCGGAACACATAAAAGGATTTGCTCCAGAAGTATTTTGGGTAACCGAAGCAGGAAGTTCTGGGCCATTAACTGAAAGAATGGCGCTTCGCCCGACAAGTGAAACTGCACTGTATCCTATGTATAGTTATTGGATTCGGAGTTATAAAGATTTACCGTTTAAAAGATATCAATCGTGTCAAGTTTGGAGGTATGAGACCAAAATGACAAGACCATTTTTTAGAGGGAGAGAATTCCATTGGATTGAAGCACACGATGTTTTTGCCACGGAAGAAGACGCAATGGAACAAGTCCATGAAGACATGGAAATGACCTATCAAATGCTCCAAGAAGAATTTGCTATTCCAATTATCTTATTTGAACGCCCTCAATGGGACAAATTTTCAGGTGCACAAAAAACATTCGCAGCTGATGCGCTTATGGGTTCTGGAAAAGTATTACAGCTTCCTTCGACTCATCTGCTTGGTCAGAATTTTTCTAAACCATTCAATGTGAAATTTGTTGATAAAGATGGAAAAGAAAAATATGGTTATCAGACTTGTTATGGACCTGCGATAAGTAGAATTTATGGCGCGATGATTGCTTACTTAGGAGATGATAAGGGGTTGATTTTACCATTCGATTTAGCGCCAGTGCAAATTGTTATAATTCCAATATTGATTAAGGGTAAAGAGAAAATTGTTTTAGAAAAATGTAAAGAAATTTTTGAAAAAATTAAGAATAACTATATCGTGAAGCTTGACGATTCGGATGATTCTCCTGGGAGCAAATTTTATTACTGGGAGATGAAAGGGGTACCATTCAGGATCGAAATTGGTCCACGAGATATCCAAAAGAAACAAGTCGTAATAGTAAAGAGGCACGATGGTCAAAAAAATATTGTTAGTGAGGATGATATGGAAAAAGAGATTGATGAACTTGCTATCAAATACACTAAGGAGATAAAAGAAATAAAGCTTCTTGATTTTGAGGAGCAAGTCGAATTGTGTTATGAGCGAGATTCTGCAAAGGAGGCAATTGAACAAGGTAAAATCGTATGTTGTGGCTTTTGTTCGATCGAGATGAAGGGATATAGGTGTGCCGAAGTTGTAGAAAAGGAGATAGGAGGATTCGTTCGGGGAAAACGAGTGGATGAGGAAAAACACGAATTTGCTTCTTGTATAATATGTGGAGAACCAGCTAATTGTACAGTATATATTGCCAAAAGTTATTAAAAAACTATTTATTTCAAATTATAGAGAATTACATTATCGTCTTTAAAAATGAATACATTAATCAAGGAACTTATTATCTGATATTATCAAGAGGTAATAATGAGATAATTTTTAATAAATCAGTAAATTGGCAATTTATAATCAATATAAAAGATACTCTCATTTTATAATATTATGAAGACGCGGGAAGTATTACAATTCCTGAAAAAAGCATTCCCAAATTCTGTAACGGTTGATGGGATAGAGGCGTTCGGACTAATACCGCAAATAATTCAACAAAATCTCGTTGATAATATTATTTGAAATAATTTGAATATCATTTTGTTCATTTTGACAGTCTTGATCAACATTCCATTAATTTGGTTTTATTTAAGAGGTTTGAAAAGAAGTAAATCCTTAAATTTCTTTTATTCATAAATTTATAAAAATTAAAGGTCTATTTTTATATTCAAGTTTTCATTAGTGTTTTATTATGACAGATAAAGAAAAAGTTTTGGAGGCTTTTAAAAACACCAGTAAGCCTTTAAGACCAGGAGATATAGCAAAATCTACGGGGATTGAATCAAAAGAAGTTTCAAAAATAATAAAGGAATTAAGGGAAGAAGGAAAAGTACACTCTCCTAAACGCTGTTATTACGCTTTGAAATAATTATACGAAGATGATTTCACACGCAAAGGCTTCTATGTAAATGAATTTATAGAAGAATCAATCTCTTTTTTAACTATTATTAAACAATTTAAACATTGAAAAAATTAAGTTCTTTGTGGAAGAGGTGTAAATTTAGGCTTTTTTTTCTTAATAAAGTCTTTATCATTTCCTTTTCGACCACAATATTCACATTGAAAAATTTGAGGCGGAAAACGACTTATAATTATAGGTTGTTGTTCACTACCGCATTCTGGGCATTCATAGTCCATTTTTTAACCACCTCTAACGATTCTCTCAAAAGTTATAGATATAAATCCTCTTAAAAAAATCCTTATTATTAATAAAAATTTTGATATTTAATATTTACCTTTTTTTTACCTTAATTTATTGAAACATTAATCTAAGCTTATAAGCCAAAGGTTTAAGAAATTTAAAACTTTAATCTTTTCAATCAATAGAAAAAATGGATGACTATGAACGATTTTATACAACAATTATCAGAGGAGTTTAAGAATATTTTTTTTGTAAAGGGTGAAAGAAATGGAGGTTATCCGTATTCAAACTCACTGCTTATCGAGGATTATTTAATAGATACAGGAATCTCAAGCGGGCATATAAGAAAAGTAAAAAGAGATTTTACAATAAACAATGTCATTTGCAGTCATTGGCACGAGGATCATATCAGTTCGAATCGTTTGCTAAAATATTCGGTATTTATGAGCCATGTTGAAGATAAACACATTATAGAAGATATTGATAAAATCTTCCCGTATTATGGACTTAAAACTACAGACTTTCCAGAATTTTTAGAGCTAATTGAAGGGTTCAGGATTAAAAATACTAAAATAGATAAAACAATTACGCATAACGAGATAATTGAAATTAACGATTTAAAATTAAAGGTAATTCATACTCCTGGACATTCCGCAGGGCATTGCTGCTTTTACGAAGAGCAAACAAAAATAGCCTTTTTAGCAGATATTGATCTTACGAAGTTTGGACCGTTTTACGGATGTATCGATTCAAGTGTGATGGATTTCGAAGAATCAATTGAAAAATTAAAGAAATTGGATATAGAAATTGCCGTTTCAGGTCATAAAGGAGTGTTTAGAGGAGCAAAACTAATAAAGGATGAATTAGACAAGTATAAATCAAAGATTTACGAATACGACGAGCGAATTTTGTCACATCTCTCAGAAAAGGATCCGTTAAATGCACACGATTTAATAAAAAAGAATATTATATATAAAAAATACGGCTTATGGTCCATTTTTGAAATTAACGCCGAGAGAATAATGATTGAAAAGCATTTCGATAAATTTCTTAAGAATAATTTAATTGAGCCAAAAAACGATGGATACATTTTAAGTTAATTCTAAGTTAAATGAAAAAAAAGATGAAAATTTGACAAAAAAATTTATAAACGAAAACCAAGACATTGACATCGAAGGAGTTTTAGGCAGAGAATCAGTCGCAATAATAACAACAGGACAATCTGATGTGGTTAGCCAAAGACTTGAGAAATTTGTTAAAGAAAGACATTAAAAAGTATGATTTATATAATTTTACGAGTTGATAATAAATATGGATTACAATATTATTATTAAAAATGGAAAAATTATATATGGGGCGGGAAATCCTTGGTTTCGCGTTGATATTGGAATTAAAGATGGATTTATCAAAACAATTAGACCAAACTTGAATCAAGATGCTGATAAAATCATTGATGCTTCCGGTCTCGTAGTCTGAAATTACTAAAATGAAGGGTTATAAAGACGATTGGGAGGCATACTTTGAATTATTACTTGACGATCCGATGGTTATTTCTGAAGGTCAGGGTGAAAAAGATATTCGCCGTATAATGACCAGCCGCTATCAAATGATAGGAACGGATGGTGTAGGTATTCCTAATATGCCTGCTTTAGGAACGTTCCACCCTCGTTTTTATGGAACATACCCTCGTATCCTTGGAAGATATGTTCGAGAAGAAAAACTATTAACATCGGAAGATGCTATTCGTAGAATGACTTCTTTTCCTGCTCAAAGACTAGGTTTGAGAGATCGAGGAATACTAAGGGAAAATACTTGGGCTGATATAGTGATTTTTGATCCTGAAAAAGTAATTGATAAAGCAACTTTTGAAAATCCCCATCAATTCCCTGAAGGTATTCCACATGTCATAGTTAACGGTGTTATTGTAGTTGAAAACAATAAGCAAAATAGAAAACGACCGGGTAAAGTGCTACGACCCCCGATGTAAAAAATAAAATAGAGATGATTCTTTTTACTTTTAAAAAATTATTTCTTTTAATAAAAGAGAAAAAATTAATTTGAATTCTAAAGAGAGAGTCTTAACCACTTTCCAATTTAAAGAACCCGATCGAGTACCTCTATTTGAAGCTTGGATAGAAACAGAGATAATGAACGAAATAGGCGGAGGCTCTCCTTATAAAACTCGAGAAAAGCTCGGGCTTGACTGTATGCCAATCGCAGTTGGACACCCTAAAAGTACAAATGCTTGGCGAACTGGAATAGATGAATTTGGTCGAATTTTTAAAAACGGTATGTATATCGGAGGTAAAGTAAAAAATGTTAAAGACTTGGAGGTATATACACCATCTTTAAAATATTCAAAAGCGTGGTTTTCGGAGGATAAGATAAAAAAAGCGAAACATAAATACGGTGAGTCTCACGCGCTCTATTATGCTTTTCACGATGGTTGTTTAGGATTATCATATATGAGTATGGGATTAGAAGAATTTTTCATATCAACGCATAGAAATCGAGAGATGGTGGAAGCACTAATGAGAAGGAGTACTGATTGGACCATTGCTATGATAGAAAATGCTAATGAGACAGATATTGACTTTATAATGTTTGGCGACGATGTGGCATATAGAACAGGTCCGATGCTCCCACCAAAAATGTTTCGAGAATTAGTACTCCCACATTACAAAGAAATTGCAAAAGCTTCAGAAGTCCTTTTTATTTGGCATAGTGATGGAAATATTAATAAATTGCTTCCAATGATTGTTGAAGTGGGCTTTGCGGGAGTTCACTCATTAGAACCCAATGCAAATTTAAACATGGCTGATATTAAGGAAAATTTTAGAAATAAATTAATTTTAGCAGGAAACTTAAATATAACTAATGTTCTTACACAACCCGACCTCAACTTAGTGCGTAAGGATGTAGAGCGCTGTATCAAACAAGGAGCACCAGGGGGCGGATATCTTTTCTCTTCTTGTAATAGCTTATTCAATGGAATGTATATTAAATCGATTCTCGAGGCTTATCGATACGCTAAAGAAATTGGTAAATATTGAAAATTAAAAGTGTAAAAAGACTCAAAAAAAAATTTTAAATCCTTTAAAACCTTTATCTAACCAATTAAAATTATTCTCATATAATAAATAATCGCTTAAAATTTTATTGAGGCGTAATATTTTTGAAAAAACCTATAACAATCTTAGGAGGAGGCAATGGAGGGCATCAAATGGCTGCAGATTTAACTTTAAAGGGATTTGATATAATATTTTGCGAACACCCGGATTTTGAGAAAACTTTTAAGTCAACGCTCGAAAATGGTGAAATAGAATCTATTGGTCTTATCGAAGGAACCGCAAAGATCTATAAAGTTACAATGAATTTCAAAGAAGCCTTGGAAGATGTAGAATTGATATACTTAATTGTGCCTTCTATAGCACACGAGACCTTTTTTGACAAAATAATACCCAATCTTAAAGATGGCCAAATAATCGTAGTTTGGGCGGGTGATGGTGGTTCACTTCGATTAGCAAAGAGGCTTAAAGAGGAAAATCCTAATAAGCATGTAATTATTGCCGAAACGCACACTTTACCTTATGGAACTAGATTAATCGGCCCATCTAAAACTAACACCTTCGTCACAGCAAAAAAAGTTTTATTCTCAACCTTCCCTGCGAAGGAAACTGGAACAGCATTAGAACTTGTAAAAGAAACATTTCCAGCCACAGAGGCAGTAGAAAATGTACTTGCAGTTTCATTTAGCAACCCAAATCCCACAGTTCCCAATATCTATTTAAAATTAATATTCCTAAATTTTATTTTATTTCACTCGTTATCTGATCCAAACTTTTTCTTAGAGTCGGTTTTGGTATGTTTCCCTTAATATATCCCATTGGTAAAACGGTTAAAAGAAAATCGTCTTTTCCAAGACCTATTAGTTCTTTCACTTTTTCCCTATCCAAGCTACCAATCCAACAAGTGCCAATTTTTAGAGACCAAGCCATTAGCATCATGTTCATTGAAACTAAAGTAGTATCTTGAATGTACCAATTAGGATTTTCGTTGATCTTACCTACTATGGCAATTGCTAATGGTGCTCTATTAATGAACTTCCCGTAAGTAGAAGCTTTTGATATTTTTTCCAAAATCTCTTTATTTTTTATTATAATAAATTCCCACGGTTGCAGATTTGAGGCTGATGGCGCCCATCGTCCAGTTTTTAATATCATCTCAATTTCGATATCAGGGATTATTTTATCTTGAAACCTTCTAATACTACGTCTTTCTTTCAAAAAGCTCAGAAGTTTATCGGGAGAAATCATTTAAATCTTCACACTTTAGATAAATTGCGTATTAATAACTATAATTTAGCTTTTTAAACACGTCATAATATTTAACATTTTTTTAAATTGTATTGTCTTACAGATTTTCCATTATAAGAGAAAATAATATAAACTCTCGGTTTATGGTTAAAATAGTAATTTTAATGATGTGGTAATAATTAAAAAGATCGCTTCTACACTCTCTATTTTAACAATCATACTATTTTCCTCTCATATTATTTATTTTTTTGAATATAACTTTGACGAGGAAAAAACTAAAATTGAAAGTAGCAATATAGACGCTATTGAAGACGATTCTAAAATTAATATTCATAGTAATGGAGTATTAACGCCAAAAGGAGTAAGATTAACAGTTAATGGTGATTTAAGCAATTCTATCATGATAACATGGTTTACCGAATCAAGCGCTTCAGATCCAAATGTAGAATATTCAATAAATTCTGATTTATCTAATTCAGAAGTAGTTGGAGCAACGATATCAACAGAAATTTCTGGAACATACATTTACTCCACTGAACTTTTAAATTTGAATTCTAACAAAACATATTTTTATCAAATTAGTTCAGATGCAACCAATAAAAGAGAAATCATGAATATTACTACATTAACAAACGAAGACTCTAGTCATGTGAGATTTTTAGTATATGGAGATAGTCGAACAAATAGATCGGCAAGAGAAGCACTTTCAGAAAAGATTATAGAAAATTTTAAAGATAAATTTGATTTCACTATTCTTTTGGGGGATATTGTAGAAGATGGGAAAAATCAGACAAAATGGAATAACTATTTTCTAGATACTGAAGGATTAAACGCATATAAACAAGGAATCTATGTGGAAGGAAATCACGAGGGAGGTTTACAAACCTTAATGTACGAAAATCTTCCAATGAATAATACAGAGACCAACCGATATTATACTTTTAGTTATGGAGGAGTAGGTTTTATAATTCTTAATTCTAATTCTTACACTGTAGGTGATGACAATCAAACAGATTGGTTAGAAGAAACATTAATTCAATTATCTCAAGAAAATCCTTTTAATATACCATATATGCACCATCCTTTGTTGAGTAGTAGATCTTATTCATATCACAGAACAAACTGGCGCCCTTTATTTGAAAGATACAAAGTTCCTTGCGTATTTGGAGCACATAATCATCATTACGAAAGATCATATCCAATTATCAACTATGACACACTATATTTTAACGGGTCAGAACTCTATAATTTCACTGAGTTAGAATATCCTATGTATATCGCAACTGGAGGTGCTGGCGCTCCATTATATTCATTATATGACTATGACTATATTGCCAAAAATCATATGGCTTACCATTTCACTTTAATAGATATTAAAACTGAAGGTAATAAAACTACTTTTTCTTTAGAAGCATGGGAGATGCCAGTAAATGGTGTAGAATATGGAGATCCATATTTATTTGATAATATCACAATTATAAGAACAGGGCTTCCTAAAATTAGTCTTCCTAAAATTAGTACAAATGAGAGCCAATCAGAATTAATTCTATTTGATGGTATAGGGGGAATTCAAGAAGATTCGACTCAAGAAGATCAGAAAATTCAATATTGGATATATATTCTTATATTATTATCGATAAGTGATATAGTGTTGGTAAGCATAATCTCGTATGTATTAATTTTTAGAAAAAAAAAGAGTAAATAAAGATTAACTTTTAAAAACTTTAAGTAGAATTCTCTCTACTGAAATATTCTGAATCAAGATTTGGAAATAATTTCTTTTTTCTACCTGCTTGTTTTGAATAAATTAAGCCAAGGTCTATTAATTTCATTATGTGGTAATGAATCGTCTTATGATCAACTTTTCGCCTTTTAATAATTACATTATTCCAAATACCAGGTTCTTTTTCAATCATCTTTAGAATTTCTAAAGTTAATTTACTTTTACTCAACTTTAAATCGAGGTTCGAAATCGGATTTTTTTGATAATAAGGAAAATAGGCTACAAAATTACCAATTCTTTTTTTTCCAATAATTTTATAAGTTTCTAAAATGTCTATATGCCAAACCAAATTTCCGGCTGCGAGTTCGGTTTTACGTAGTAATTCATTGAAATGAACTCCAGGCTCGCTCAAAATTAAATCTATAATCGCATTCCGATTATCGTTTTCTAAAACTTCATCTAAAGATAAACGATGAGCTCCTTTCTCAATAGAGGTAGTTCTTGTTTTTAAAAAATGAATATAATCCCTTTTAGAGATTATAACTATTAAAGAAATAACTCCAACAGCGAAGGTTATTATAATAATTATCCAAACATAAGATAAATCACTAACTTCATAAATTGTAACATAATATTCTGTGTCTTCTTCAAGATAAGCAACTGAACCTTCTAAATAAATGTCATTACCACTTTTCTCTTCTTCTGTATCAACAATTTCCCACGAATCTTCTTCTTCTTCATATACTGCTATAGAATATTCAAGATTAGGATCCAAACCATACTGAGAATCTTTTTTAAATCTAAATGTTAATTTATCAATTGAATTATTGGATTTTATTCGAAAAATACAGTTGTATCTATATTGATACTGACGATTTCCTTCATGTGGCTCCTTAGGTGCTTCTGAATACCCATATCCTTTCATTTGTTATTTACTTTTAATACGAACCGATATTGGATCATCATTACTGATTGATAGAGCGGCTTCACGATTTTCAATATTTTTCCCGTATTCGATCTTAAAATCTGTGTCAACATCAGTGGAGATTTTAAATTTTACATTATTTGAAAATTGATATGTAATAGATTCGTCTGGCTCTAACTTATCTTCAGCTGAATATCCTGAAATATCTTTTTTTTTAGCTAATACATAAAAAACAAATAAATTTAATTCAAGGATAATAATAAATAAGAGCAAAATACAAAATACTTGTCTTTTCCAACCTTTTTTATGACTATTAACCAAATGTATTCATTTTTTTATTTATATATATTTTTAATAAAAAAAAAAAGAATTAATTATTTCTTTATACTTGACTTTCAAAGTTATTTTTATAAATTAAGAGCTAATGACTTCTAAGTCAAAAATATGTTTTTTATTTGCCACTACTATACAAAAGATTATTCTTCTTAAGGTTTCCGACAAAATTTATTTGAAAGAAAAGATA
>JAUWBH010000111.1 GCA_030605085.1 Promethearchaeota archaeon
AATCATTAAAATCTTTCGTTTGTTAAGTATATTAGATAGAATTGACATTAGTATTGTTCCAACTATTCCACCAATTATTAATGTCATCCCGAGTATACCTGCAAATAGGGAATTATACCCTCGTGGGATGACAATTAACTCAATATAGGTAAGAATCATATTAATAATCCCCAATACAAGAAAAAAAACAACAGCTAAAATCAAAAAATTTCGGTTTGTAAATAGCATTTTTAATCCCTCAAACATAAAAACTCTATCAATTACTATATTGAGAGAAGGTGGAGTGGGTGGTTTATTTTTTGCAAATATAACGAAAATTCCACCTAAGACAAGAGCTATTATTCCATAAATAAGCAGCATACTTCTAAAATCAATTATTATCACTAAAATGGGCGTAATAACCATACCTAACGCAACACCAATAGAAGTAGCAATCAATGAAATCCCGGTCGCAGTAGTACGCTCCGTTTCAGGAAACCAATTTGCGGATAATTTAGTTATAGTATTCAATAGGAACGGTTGAGATATGGCTATACCTATTTGAAAGATTAAAACAAGGACATAATTGGTATCGGCAACATACCGTAAAAAACCAAAAACACCCATAAGTGCGGCTCCAATTCCGGTTCCAATTTTGAAATTATATTTATCAATTAGCCACGACGCAAGGAAAGTTACGGGAACATAAACTATTAGGAAAATTAATGATAATAAGATAATGTAAAATTCATCAACGCCATAGAATTCCATTGAATGCGAAGTAACTGGAGCATAAGTCGTCCAAAGAATTTGAGATATAACATTTACTAAAAAGAACAAAAACAATACAATCCAACGATATCCATAGATTTGTAAATCTTGATCACTCATAAGATTGTTTCAATTCATTTTTTGTTCTGTAAATAATCTAATAAAATATATTTATAATAATAAACTAACAAATTTAATCTCTTAATATTGAATAATTTATCAAAATATATTGAGGAAATTTAGAATAAGTAGATGATTAACATGGATTTTTCCTTAACAGAAAAACAAAAAATGATCAGAAAGATTACACGCGAATTTGCTGAGAAATATATTGCACCCATAGCAGAAGAGAGTGACCAGAATTCTGAATTAGATCCTCGAGTTATGGAAGAAATGAAGCGCATGGGGTATTTTGGTACTTGCATCCCGAAAGAGTATGGTGGTAGTGGACTCCACGAAGATACGGTGAGCTTTTGTATTATAACTGAAGAAATAGGGCGAATTGACGCTTCTTGGTCGATAACAACAGGAGTACATGCGAGTGTGTGTGCATATCCGATATATGCGTTCGGTACTGAGGAACAGAGGCAAGAGTTTTTAGTTCCGCTTGCGAAAGGTGAAAAATTAGGTGTATTTGCCTTAACTGAAGCAAATGCGGGCTCTGATGCAGGAGGAGTTGAAATGAGTGCGTATTTGGATGGAGACGAATGGGTTTTAAATGGGAGTAAGATTTTTGCTACGAATGGTGGTATAGCCCAAACACTACTTGTTGTTGCAACGACTGGGTTTAAAGGCAGAAGAAAAGAGTTAACAATTTTTATTGTCGACACAAATACGCCGGGATATTCTGTAGGGGTAAGAGAGGATAAATTAGGTGTTCGTGCTTCAAACACTTCTGAACTGGTATTCCAGGATGTAAGAATCCCTAAAGAGAATATATTGGGAGGCGTTGGAAGCGGATTTAGACTTGGAATGCAAATCTTAGATTATGGAAGGATTTTAATGGCGGCCCAATGCGTTGGATTAGGACAAGCAGCATTAGAAGCTTCTGTTAAATATGCAAATGAAAGAGTACAGTTCGGTCGACCAATAGGGAGCTTCCAAGGTATCCAATGGAAAATTACTGATATGGCCGTTGCTGTGGAATGTGCCCGTCTATTAACATATAAAGCAGCATGGATGTGTGATAATGGATTGGATTATGGTACTGTGGGGTCAATGGCAAAGCTAAAGGCTTCTGAAGCTGCAATGCAAGCAACTCATGATGCGGTTCAAATACATGGTGCCTATGGATTGATGAAAGCTTATGCTGTAGAAAGATATTTCCGTGATGCTAAAATGGCCGATTATGCAGCTATTTCAGCAGCATAGGTTAGAATATACGAAGGCACCTCGGAAATACAAAGAATGGTTATAGCTAATCATTTGCTTCGGAAGGGATTATAATTCTAAATAAGTTTTTTTTTAAACTATCTTTTTTCAATTAACTTCTAAATCTTTTATAATTCTAATATCCCGTTATCTCTTATGTAATAAATCATTATTGTTAATGTTCTTCTATCAAATGGAATATTAGGATGCTATTACCATTAAAGTCTTTAATGGATCAAAAGGGAAATTCAACGAATGATAATAGCACAAAAATTATTAAGAAAAGGTTTTTGAGGTGATAAAAAAATGAAAGTTTTTGAATGTATTAAGCAAGTATTAACGATTACCTCAAAAGACTTTTTTGATTTATTTGAAAACATTAAAAAAACAATCTAATTTAGACAAATTTTTCAAAATTAATAATTATTCATAATAAAATTTTAACAAATTTTTAAATTATAGTTCTGAAATTAATAATTTGTAAATTATAAATTACTCAATTTTGATTTTCTTATTTGTTTTTAAGGAAGGTTGAGAATACATTGGTTATAAAGAAAAATTTAGAGGAATTTTTAAATATTGATAATCTGAAAACTGAAAATATTGATGGATTAAATGCCATCATAAATAAAAAAATCAGAGTTGACTTCAATAATGTTAATCCTCAGTTCACTTTGTTAGGATATAGGAATGAGGATTTAATCGCAAATTATCTCCTTAATTATGATCATCCTGATGATCTTGAAATATTCAATAAAATTAAAGCATAATCAACAGCGAGATTAGTTATAAAATTAAAAATTTTTTAAAATGTAAAAAAAAAGAGTGGAAGAGGGAACTAGTATGGATCAAAATGTAATAACAAAGGAAAATAGAAGTCAATTTATTTTGGAAAATGCAAACGATTTAATTGCAATCCTTAACGAGAGACTTGAATACGAATACATTAATGTAATGGCTCATCGTAAATTAATGGGGTATACAAGTCAAGATTTAATTGGAAAAACATCGTTGAATTTAATCCATCCAGATGACTATGAAAAAGCCGTAAAAGAATGGAGAGAGGGTTTTACTCAAGGAGAGGGAGCGGCAGAACTACGATTAAAAGATAAAGCTGGAAATTATCACTGGCTTGAAATTAGAGGAAGAACATTCGTAGATACTGATGGAAAGAAAAAAGGTCTTGTAATTTCACGAGATATTACTAAGCGAAAGGAAGCGGAGCTAAAATTAAAAGAATCTGAACAAAATCTTCAAGAAAGAATTAAGGAACTTCAATTTTTATATGGGATTTCGAAACTTGATGAAAAACCTGAGATTTCAATTAACGAGATTATTCAAGGAACATTAGATTTAATTCCGCCTGCTTGGCAATTTCCAGAATTAACATGTTCAAGAATAAGATTTAAAAATAATGAGTATAAAACAATTAATTTTAAAGAAACTAAATGGAAGTCATTTACCAGTGTAAATATCAACGAAAAAATAATGAATATTGAAGTTTATTATTTAGAAGATAAACCATTTTTGAAAGAAGAATCTAAATTAATGGAAGAGATCGGTATCCGCTTAAAAGCTATTATTGAACATAGAGAAGTAGAACAAAAATTAAAGGAGTCCGAAAAGAAATATAGAAATGAAAGGGATAATCTAACCAATGTTCTGAATTCTATGGAGGATGGTGTATACATTATTAATCAACAGTATGAAATCGAATATTTAAATCCAGCGCTCGAGAAACATTTTGGCCCGGTTGGTAATAAAAAGTGTTACGAGTATTTTCAGGAACGGTTTGATATTTGTCCTTGGTGCAACACTGAAAGTGTGTTGGAAGGAAATCCTATTCGGTGGGAAAGGTATAGCCCTATAACTCAAAAAACATACGACATTACTGAAACGATTATTAAAAATCCCGATGAGAATTTATCAAAATTAGTAATTTTCCACAACATCACCGAACGCAAGAAGGCAGAAGAGGAGATTGTTAATTTAGCGAAATTTCCTTCTGAGAACCCTAACCCCATATTAAGGGTGACTAAAGAAAAAGTTATTTATGTAAATAAATCGGCTGAAAGTTTATTTAATATTAGGGAAGGGAGTAACATTCCGCCATTAATTCAAGACAGAGTTAATATGGCACTTGACATAAATACAGCTAAAACGATGGAAATAGAACTTAACAATTGTATTTATTCTATTGACATCACACCAATAAAAGGAGAGGAATACGCAAATGTTTACGGAAAGAATATTACGGAGCGCAAGAAAGCGGAAAATATGTTAAAAGAATCCGAAGAAAAATATAGAAATGAGAGGGATAATCTAACCAACATTCTGAATTCCATGGAGGATGGGGTTTACATTGTCAATCAGCAATATGACATTGAATTTGTTAATCTGTTGCTCATAGAGGAGTTTGGACCATACGAAGGTAAGAAGTGTTACAAGTATCTTCATGACCGTTTTGAAGTCTGCCCATGGTGTAAAAATCAAGATGTTTTTGAAGGTAAAACTGTCAGATGGGAATGGTATTCATCCAAGAACCAAAAAACATATGATCTCATAGACACACCTCTAAAAAATCCCGATGGCAGCCTATCTAAATTAGAAATCTTCCATGACATTACAGAGCGTAAGAAGATAGAGGAGGAAATTAATAATGCTTATTCTAAACTCAATCAGATATTTAAAGTTACCTACCCATTGTGTATAATTGATAAAGATTTCAACATAATTCGAATTAACGATACATTTACTACTACATTTAATATAAAGAAAGACGATTTATTCGGCAAAAAGTGTTATGACATCATACCGGGACCTTTTTGTAATACTCTTGAATGTACAATGAGGCAGATATTAGGGGGCATAGATAGCAGGGAATATGAAAAAACTATTGAGCATAGTAATGGAATAAAAGATACATATATTATGAGAGCAGTTCCTTATCTCGGAAAAGGCGGCGAAATCATTGGAATTTTTAAGAGTTACATGGACATTACCGCCCGCAAAAAAGCAGTACAAAAATTAAAAGAATCTGAAGAAAAATATCGACTCATAGCAGAAAATGCAAATGATTTAATTGCCGTTCTTAACGAGAAATTTGAATATGAATATATCAATGAACTTGTTTACATGAAAATATTAGGATATTCATATGAAGATTTACTTGGTAAATCTCTATCAAATTTTATTCATCCCCATGATCTAGAAAAAGCATTCAAATCCATGAAGAAATGCTCAGAAATAGGTGAGTGTGAGGAAGAATTAAGATTTAAAAATAAAAAGGGAGACTATTTGTGGCTTGAAGTTAGGGGAAAAGCATTTATTGATGGGGATGGGGAAAAAAAAGCTCTTTTAATTTCAAGAGAAGTCACTGAGCGAAAATTGGCAGAGGAAAAATTAAGAGAATCCGAGAAAAAATATAAAAATCTCGCTAAGGAATTAGAAATAATTTTAGACCATCTTCCAGGCTTAGTTTTTTATAAAGATACTGAAAATAATTTCATTCGAGTAAACAAATTTCTTGCTGATGCTCATAACATGGCTAAAGAGGAATTAATTGGTAAAAATTTGTTCGAACTCTATCCAAAAGAGGAGGCTCAAGCATACTGGGATGATGATTTAGAGGTTATTAGAAGTTGTAATCCAAAATTAAATATTGAAGAGCCATGGGATACTATAGAGGGAAGAAAATGGGTTTCTACAAGTAAGATTCCTTTTGTTGACGAAAACGGAAAAATAATTGGAATAGTTGGATTCTCCCGTGATATCACCGAACGCAAGAAAGCAGAACTGCTTTTAAAAGAGTCCGAGGAAAAATTCAGGAAAATTACCGAACAATCATTAATGGGGATAGCAATTCTACAGGACGATGTGTTTAAATATGTAAATCAACGGTATGGAGCTATACATGGATATACAATAGAAGAACTGAATAACTTTCAACCGGAAGAATTTATCAAGTTGGTTCATCCAAAAGATAGAGATATGGTCATGGAACAAGCAAAAAAAAAGCAAAAGGGCTTAGAGGATGTCATAAATAATTATCAATTTCGAGGTATTAAAAAGACGGGTGAAACTAGATGGATTGAGATACTCTCAAAAACGATGTTTTATGAGGGAAGACCAGCGGATTTGATAACTATAATAGATATTACTGAAAAAAAAAAAGCAGAAGAGGAATTGAAAAGATTGAATAAATTAAAATCCGAATTACTTACAAGATCATCCCACGAATTGAAAACTCCGCTGATGCACATTAAAGGTTTTACGGAATTATTATTACTCAAATATAAAGAATCCTTTTATGAAGATGAATTATACTTAGTTAATGAAATTCGTAAAGGTTGCTTTCGGCTTGAAATACTTGTAGAAGATATTTTAAAAACTGCTGAGCTTGAATCAGGCACAATCCAATTAGAAAAATCTGAGGAAGATTTATCTTTGATAATCGAAACATGTGTGAGAGAATTAAAAGGATTTGCTGATTCGAGAAATCAAAATATTAACTTAATGCTACATGACAAATTAATAACAAGTTTAGAAAGAAAGCAAATTTCTCAAGCAATAAATAATTTATTAAACAATGCCATTAAATATACACCTCCAAATGGAAATATCGAAATTTGTTCCGAAATTAAAGAAGATTTTTTTATAATTTCTATAAAAGATTCTGGAATTGGCTTTAATGAGGAAGAAAAACGGCGTATTTTTAAGCGATTCGGCAAAATTGAACGGTATGGTCAAGGATACGATGTTGTTTCTGATGGTTCTGGTTTAGGATTATACATTTCAAAAAAAATTATAGAATTACATGGTGGGAAGATATGGGTTGAATCAGAAGGCAAGAGTAAAGGTTCAACCTTTTACTTCTCTCTTCCAATTATGACAAAATAATTATTTAAAATTAAATATCTGATGATGAGAAAAAAGCTAATTTTCTTGATCAATTTTGTCTAGATTTTAAAGAAAATTAGAACATCAAAAATTACAGACATTATTAGAGCAAGATATTTTAAAGCTATTATAATCGATGATAGACTATTACCTATTAAAAAATATAAAGATTCTTATGTAAAATTTTTATTTATTTGTTTTTTTATTCTATTATCATTCTTTTTTAAAATTATTATATTGGTTTGTGATAATAGAAAAATGAAAGTTTTTGTATGTATTAAACAAGTACCCGGGATAACAGAGGTAAAAATTGATCCTAAAACTAACACGCTTATTCGTTCTGGAATTCCCTCAATTATGAATCCACACGATAAAAATGCTGTGGAATTGGGATTAATGCTTAAGGAGAAACATAGCGCCGAAGTCATAGCTTTAAGCATGGGACCTCCTCAAGCTGAAGAAGTATTACGCGAAGCGCTTTCAATGGGGGCAGATAAAGCGTACTTGTTAACCGATAGGGCATTTGCAGGAGCAGATACGCTGGCGACTTCTCATACTTTATCATTAGCAATTAAAAAAATATTAAAAGAGTCTGGAAAAGACGAAAAATATCTTGTTATTTGTGGAACGCAGGCTATTGATGGAGATACTGCTCAAGTTGGTCCCGAACTAGCGGAAGAATTAAACATACCTCAAATAACTTATGTCCAAAAATCTCAAATAAAAGGAGATACGATCATTGTTGAAAGAGTATTTAGAACAGAGGAAATCGTAGTAATTGAAACTAAGCTACCAGCATTGGTATCAGTCTTAAAAGAAATAAACGAACCTCGTTTTCCAACCATGACTGGGATCGTTGATGCTTACGAAAAAAAAGAAGTTGTTTACTTAGATGCAACGGCTTTAAACGCTGATAAGGCATTTATTGGATTAACTGGTTCACAAACAGAAGTATGGAAGATCTTTATCCCTGAGCGTAAAGGAGAACACATTAAGTTGTCTGGTACAATAGAAGAAATGGCTCAAAAATTATGCCAAAATTTAAAGGAGGACAAAATTCTTTAAATATTAAGAAGAGTGTTAAAAATAAATACACGAGCAGAAGACGTAAAAAGAATCATAATTGTTATTTTTTATATTTAATCGTTCCTAATTAATTTTTAACTTAAATGTTGAAAATAAAAATTTATAATAATATCAGATGAATTATTTACCATACTGAAATTAATTTTAATTTTTTCCATTTTATGCTAGATAAAGATCGATTAGCTATCGACATTGAAAATCTATCAAAAACATATTATACTGGCGAAATTTCAGTAGTTGCCCTAAAAGGTATAAGTTTAAAAGTAAAAAGAAAGGAAAGAGTAGTAATTCTCGGTCCTTCAGGAGCAGGAAAAACGACACTTTTAAATTTAATAGGGGGAATTACAAATCCAGACAAAAAGACGACTTATTTAAAAATATTTGGTAAAAATATTCAAAATTATGAAACTAAAAGATTATCCAACTATCGTAAAACTCGAATTGGTTTTATTTTTCAATTTTACAATTTATTTCCCTCTTTGAATGCAATTGATAATGTTATAATTGCTATAGAGTTATTGAAAGAGAAAACGAGGAAAGATTTAAATTTGTATGAAATTGGTATAAATTATTTAGAGAAAGTGGGATTGGGTGATCGATTACGTCATTACCCTTCACAACTTAGTGGTGGAGAACAACAACGAGTTGCAATAGCGAGAGCTTTAGCTAGAATACCATTAATTGGGAAAGATTTCATACTTTTATGCGATGAACCGACAGGAAACCTTGATACTGAAACCGGTAATAAGATAATAGAGCTAATACGTGATTTGAACGTAAAAGAAGGTATAACATGTTTAATAGTTACTCACAACCAATATATTGCGGAAATATTTGCTACAAAAACTATTCGTATTACAAATGGAATGATTGAATATAAAAAAAGAATAATTATATGAAAGTTTTCAATAAAAAAGCTTTAAAGGATTTTAAGAAATTTGGTTGGCGAAGCATATTAATAATTTTTGTAATTGTCTTAACCTTAGGTGGCAGTTTAGCGTTTAGTTATACAATGATTGCGGCTCCCATTTGGATGGACAATTATTTTGATGAAGTTGACCATGCGGATTATCTTTACCAATTAGACGATGATACCTGGATTAATCAATCGCAATTAGATGATTTGGAAGATATTGACGAAATTGATGGATATACTGGAAGATTGTTTTGGTCGACATATTTGAAGTTATCTGGCCAAAAAGAATCAAAATATATATTATTTGTGGGATTAGATGAGGACATTGATTCTCCTGAAGTTTATAAATATATTATAGAATCAGGAGAAGATTTTAATGAAAATGATAATAAATTAAATGCTGTAATTGATAAGACTTTTGCAGAAAAAAATAATATCGATATTGACGATAAAATCTCTATAACCGGTCTTAACGATGCTGAATTAATTATATCTGGGACTTGTAAAGCTCCCGAATTTTTAATGTTAACATCAAATCCAGAATACACAATTCCAATAAAAGGGTCAATGGCAGTTTGTTTCCTTTCAAAAGATACGTTGAAAAAATATATCGTCGAGTATTTTATTGAATATAATTCCTCAATTACAACAGATTTAACATATCTTATCAATTACTATAAAACTGTAGATTATAATAATTTAGCTGTGACTTTTGAAGAAGATGTTGATGTTGATGATGGAAATGATGCCGTAGAAGAATATTTAGAAGATGACTGTGATGTAAATATTGAGAAATCTGAAAAATTTGAAGATACATTGTCGTATAAACGGTTTAATTCAGATATTGAAAAAGGTTTACAATTTGTATCAATTTTATTGATCTTAATGATATTAACGGGCATAATAATAACTTATGTAATTTTTAATAGATATATTTTTAGTCAAAAGCAACAAATTGGAATTTTATTGAGTTTAGGATATTCTAAATTGGATATGAGCAAATACTTTTTTTTAATATTTGTACTAATAGCCGCAATTGCTATACCTTTATCAATATTATTGGGATACACGTTAGGATGGATGATCTTAGGTATGATGCTTTCAAGAGTCGCAAATCTCCCCTTGAACGAAATAACATTTCTATTTTTACCAGAAATGATATACCTTGGAATTATCATGGGATTTTTGATGATACTAATAAGTTTATATATTCCTATAAGAAAAGTGAATTCTTCTGTTTTAACTAATTTAATTTACGGTCAATCTGAAATAATTCATAAAATTAAAAGAAAGAAAAAAAAAATTAAACAAAAACAGAAAGTTTCGAATAGGTTAATCAAAAGGAGTCTCTTTATAAACAAAAAACGCGTAATTTTTACAACAATAGCCATGACATTTTCATTATTAATGATTTCTGCTGTCCAAACTCTAATAGATAGCTTGTATTACAATGCTTCTCGAATATTCAAATCTTCTGATAATAACGTTCAAGCAAATGAAAATTGGGATTTAAATGTCTATTTCCAAAATAGCGTAAATTTAAGTGAGCCAGATTCTTTAATAGATGATATATCTGATATAAAAGGTATTAAAGAGATTGAGATTTATTCGAAAGGGCGAGTTACGGCTAAGGGAGCAGAAGATCAGGATTTTATAGTTTTAGGTTATGATTTAGAAGATTCAAAAATGCATTACTTTAAATGGGATGGGAAAAAAGAAGATAATTCCATACCTGAAAAGAATAACGAAATAGCTATATCGTGCGTACATGCTGAAAAGCTTGAGAAACAATTGGGGGATTCACTAAAAATTGAGAATTCTGACGATGAAGACTTTAAATTTGAAATCGTAGGAATTCATAGGGACTTAGTATTAACTGGATATGTAAATTTTGAAGAAGGTCAAGAAATATTCCATGATGATTCTAATTTCGTTGATGGTATGTATATTCTACTTAAAAAAGATGCTGATAAAGATGAGATAATTGAGGATATTTACGACATGGAGAATATCGAAATAGTTTTAGATTCAAAAGAAATGGGAGATAAAGTTATTGAATATTATAACAGCTATATACCTCTACTTTCGATTGTTGTCTATTATAGTTTAATTATTTCGTTTTTTATCGTGTTTTATAACACTGTTATGAACGCATTTGATAAAAATAATGAATATGGTATTATGCGTTCGTTAGGCTTTTCAAAAAAGAAAATATTTAGATTCATATTGATCGAAAATATTTTACAAGGTATTATCCCAATTATTTTTGCATTAATTTTAACATATCCTTTAAGCCTTCAATTAGCCAGTATATTTCAAAGAGAATCACCTTTCGAGGTAGTAATCGGTGTACCAGCAATTTTAATGATTGTAATACCACCATTAATACTCCTCTCTTTAGGATCTTTTATTGGATTAATTACTGTTTATAGACAAAATCTATACGAACAAGTGCAAACTCGATATATTGGATAATTACTGAATTAGATTTTAGAAAGTTATTTCTAAAGTTATTTCTAAAGCGTTACAAATCTTTAGAAAAGTTATTTCTAAAAAAATAAGGGGTGGGAGTAAACTTCATTGATAAAGATCTACCCTCATAAAGAGGTATTTAGAAAATGCATAAAAAAGAGCTTCGCTTTTGGTAATTTTTTGCTAAAGAAGATGCTTGAGAAAAAACCTTCTCAATCGACAAGGTTCTGGGACTAATTTATCAACATATATTTAAATATTATAAAATCAAAGATATTTTAATTTCAAGACTCATTAGTATATTTATTCTATATTGAAAATCAAAAAAATAAACTTGCCATGTCTATAAGAATTGATCACGATTTGTGTGAATTATGCGCTGCTTGTGTAGAAAGTTGTCCTTATAGTGGCATCGAAATAATAGATGACAAAGCATGTATTACAGAAGATTGTAATTTATGCGGTGCTTGCGTTGAATCTTGCCCAACAGATGCCATTATTTTAGAGCGAGACGAATTTAAAGTTGAGAAAATGGACATTTCTCAATATAAAGGAGTTTGGGTAATTGCGGAACATTATAAAAATAAAATTCATCCAGTAGCATACCAACTATTAGGAAGGGGTCGAGAATTGGCTGACGAACTAAAAGTTGACCTATCTCTTGTGGTGTTAGGAGCAGATTTTGACGATTATATGGAAGAATTAAGTCAGTATGGCGAAGACGAGATAATTTATGTCAAATCTAAAATTTTGAAAGATTATTATTCTGATTTGTACGTAAAAACTCTGACCGAATTAATACAAGAGAGTAAGCCAGAAATTATTTTAATAGGAGCAACGCCTACAGGAAGGGATTTTGCTCCAAGGGTTGCAAAAAGACTTAACGCAGGTCTTACTGCAGATTGTACTGGATTAGATATAGACTCTGAAACAGGAAATTTGCTGCAAACTCGCCCTACATTTGGCGGAAATATAATGGCAACTATTAGAACTCCCAATAGTAGACCACAAATGGCCACTGTGAGACCAGGCATATTTAAAACACCAGAGAAAACTAAAAAGGATGTAAATATTAGAAAAATCGATTACGATTACAAAGAAAAAGATTCTGTTACTAAAATTGTAAAAATAATAAATAGAGTAAAGACTAAAGTGAACCTCGAAGATGCCGAAATTATAGTTTCTGGTGGAAGAGGCGTAGGCTCAAAGAAGAATTTCAAAATTATCGAAGAGTTAGCAGAAGCTATAAATGCTGAAGTAGGCGGATCAAGAGTAGCGGTCGAGTTAAATTGGATAGACCACGCCCGTCAAGTAGGTCAGACGGGTAAAACTGTTTCCCCTAAATTATATATCGCTTGTGGAATATCTGGAGCAATTCAGCATATCGTAGGGATGCAGAGCGCGGACATTATTGTTGCAATTAATAAAGACGAGAACGCGCCAATCTTTAAAGTAGCACACTATGGTATTGTTGGGGACCTTCATAAAGTTATTCCCACTCTTATTGAAGAAATAAAAAAAGTAAAATCTGAAGAATTGGTTAAATGAACTACTTATTCTAATATTAGATTAAAGTTTTAAATGAATAGAAATAAGATCTTTATTATTCTTTAGAAAAAAATACAAAACTTAAGTTAATATTTTAAAAGTTGCTATAGCTGGATTATTTAGGCTTTAATGGAAGAAATTAAAAAAATATGAGAATATTCTTTGATCATTAACAAATGCTTCAATAATTAACTTATGAATATATAATTTGTTTCAAAATGTAACATGCATTTTAATAGAAATCCTTTTTTACTCAATATTGGAGAGATTAAGTAAAAAAAAAATAAAGAGTAATGGAATGCTTGTGAACGAATTCACATAGCTCACGATACATTTATTAGTGGAGGAATAAAATTATGGGCTAAAATTAGGCATTCCACTACTTTAGAGCTTATTTTGAAGAAAAAATTTTCTTCAGATATATTAATATCTTTTCCAATATAAAAATCTTTCGAGAAAAAGTAGCAATTTTATAGACGCTCTATTCGATTATTCTATGAAATAAATTGTTATAACTTAAATTGAGAGTCTCAAAAAATTTCAAGAATATTTAGAGAATTATCGAAAAATAAAAGTAAAATGAACGCATAAATTTAATAAAAAAGAAAAATTTTTCGTGAATTTCATGGGGTAAAAATTACTTTTTTTGAAGTACATTATCCGAATTTTTTTACAAAAATATTCTTGCATTGTTTCAAATTAAAACAAATTACGAAATTATTGAGATATTGAAAAGAGCAAAGTTAATTTAAAATAAAGACAGGAGTTAAAACTGTTAAATATTTTAAGAATCCTTATAATTTATGAATTTCTGCTACGATTTTTAACATCATATCTTAAATTTTCATAATTATCGTATTTTCTATTAATTATAGTTCTATAATAACTTTTTAAAATGAGTATTTCTATTTTTATTTTAATAATTAATAATAAAGTAATAAAAAAGTGTACTAATTATGGGAAAAAAATATGTTCCATTAATTGGATATATCGACGATTATGTTGGTAGATCTCGTTGGGATTTTTACAGTTGGGGACACCTTGCCTTAGGAATTTCATCCTTTCTTCTACTCTCATTGATTAATACAATTCCAGATTGGCTGTATGGTCCAGGAGTATCAATAATTCCGTGGTGGTTAATAATGGTCGCAATTTTGTTTATAGCATTATTGTGGGAATTTATTGAGAACGTAATATTGTGGAAAATGGGAATGAAATTTGAGAATCGACGGGATTCTTTCCTAAACTTTCTATGGGATGTTATCTTAGCGTGCATTGGTGGCGGAATCATGTGGTTGTGTAAATGGATAATCATGGATCTTTCGGGATTAGCAGGAAGACGGTTTTACATAACGGGTATAGGAGTGTTTGTTCTCGTGATAATTGCGTATTTGATTGGTTATTTAATTACAAACGAAAACACGAAAAAAGCAAGAAAAGAACAATGAATTTCTAATTCTTTAAATTTTTTTTAATTTGTTTTCAATAATATAGATAATGATAAGAGAAAAATTCTTCAAATAGCTTCTCTTTCTTCCAGAAGAAATCCGTCCTTTTTAAGGATATTCTTAGCTTTCTCGTTATCATCAACCCGAAGTATAACGAGAGACTCGTCTTTTACTAAAGTTGAATACAAATACTCAATATTAACATGATTTTCTCCCAAAATCTTGGCAATTTCTTTTAGTCCTTTAGTATTATTCTCTGCCTTCATTTTAACTGCAATTACATCTGTCATCGAAATAGGAAAATCTGCCTTTTCTAAAAGTTCGTAAAGCAACTTTGGTTTATCTACTAAAAGTAACACTAATCCATATTCATCGTTCTCCGCAACTGTAATTGCTCGTATTTCAATCTCATGTTCAATAAGGGTATCAATAAATTTGCTCAAAACGCCAGGTTTATTGGGAAGGTACACAGATATTTGATGAAACATTAAATATTTCACTTTTTTAAATTTTTTTCGAATATTTAAAGCTCTTTTTACTAAGATTATTTGAATTAATTAAACTTAGTTTTTAATACTAATTTTTTTGATTATTTAAATAAAAAACATCACAAAAAACCTAGAACTTTTATTTTTCCACGAGTTTAACGCCTTTTTTTTTAAGTATCTCCATGGCTTTGTTGTTATCGTCCACTTTCAAAACGATTAGTGTTTTAGCTTTTAACAATGTGGAAGAATATATATATTCAATATTAATATCATTTTCACCCATTATATTTGCGATTTCATAAATATCAATTGGTTGATCCACTACAATTACATCAGTTACCGAGATTATATAATTATTACTTTTTAACAATTCAATACAATCATCTGTATTATTAACTATCATCCTTAAATTTCCTGATTTTGCCGATTCTAACACAGTCATTGCTCGCATATTAATTTGCTTTTTCATGAGCGTTTTAGCAAATTTTGCCAATTTGCCTGGTCTGTCTGGAATAAATACACTGATTTCTCTTACCATTTTTTTCTTTAACCTCTATGATTTTCTATTTTTTGTTGAAAATTTTTTTAATGAGTAATTTATCAATGAGAAATAAATTATGTAAATTTATATATTTTTATCCTAATGAAATTTAAATCCAATTTAATTTACTTTAATTCAGCGTCATTCAATTTAATAAAAATTTTATTCTTTAAAATCAATAGCTTCAAAAGGACAAATTTTAATACACACACCACATCCAGTACATTGTCGTTCTACTACAGCAACTTTACCATCTTTCAAAGTAAACGCAGGACAGCAGAAATTCTTAATACAAATCATACAATTATTACATTTTTCTGGAATAATTTGAACTGGTATTATTTCTTTGCCCCTATTAACGCTCTTATCATATAATACGCAAGGATGTCGAGAGATTAAGACTCTTGGACCATTTATGTTAATTGCTTCTTCAATCGCTTTTGTAATTTGCTCTAAATCGTTTGAATCAACAACCCACATATGGTCTTCAGCAATACCTGCACCTCTTACAATCGATTCGAGCGGGACTTTCGTTCCAAGCTCCCCCGTAATTTTTCTTCCCGTCCCCGGATGAGGTTGAAATCCTGTCATTGCCGTTATACTATTGTCTACTATGATGACGAGTATATTATTTTGATTATAAACAGCATTAATTAATCCCGGCACGCCCGTATGAAAAAAGGTTGAATCTCCAATGATTGCTAAAACTGGACCATCGTGAATTTTTGCCATTCCATTAGCCATTCCGATTGATGCACCCATACAAATACATGAATCAATTATTTCCATTGGTTTGTAGAAGCCAAGCGTATAGCATCCAATATCGCTCATATAAGCCCACTTTTTACCTAATTTCTGCTCCATAAGTTTAAGTGCGTAGAATGTACTTCTATGAGAACATCCGGCACATAATACTGGTGGACGAGGTGAAACAACATGCAAATCGGCAGTGTTAACGGGTAAATCAATAAAGGGATTTGGAATGTCCAAAAATTTTGTAATTCCCTCAATTACTTTACTTAAAGTCAATTCTGCGTTTCTTTGAAAATACTTCTTTCCTACAATTTCTAGTTTCGAATCTAATTCAAACGCTAATTTTTTCGCAAAATCTTCTAGAAAAGGTTCAAGTTCTTCTACGACTATGATTTTTTCAGAATTTTCGAATAAGTTTGCCATTAATTTTTCGGGCTGCGGAAATACCATTCCTAACTTCAGTGTTGATATTTTATCGGTTAAATTTAACTTTAATAGCGCGTCGTTAGCGTAGGAAAATGGAATCCCTGATGATATTAAGCCAACTTTTGACCCCTCTTTAATATCCAATTCAGTAAAGGGAAATTTATCTGAAAATTCTCTTAACGTCTCATACCTTTCTAATTGTTTGATCCTCCATATTCTCGCATTGGAAGGTAAAAATGTCCATCTCTCCCTATCTTTATCAAAATCGTAAGTTCTTCCTTCAATTTTTTTTATCTCGCCTAATATTAAGTCTCCTCGAGCGTGGTTCAATCGAGTAGTGGTTCTCATCATTACTAGCGATTGAAATTCTTCAGAGAAATCAAATGCGTACTTTATCAAATCTTTAGCTTCCTGTATATTAATTGCTTCAAAAACGGGACATAGCGAATGTAATCCATAATATCGATTATCTTGCTCGTTTTGGCTGGAATAGCAATTTGGATCGTCAGCAGAAAGCACTACAAAACCTCCATGTGCTCCAGCGTAAGCAGCGGTCATAAAGGTATCTGCAGCTACATTTAATCCAACATGTTTGCCTACATATACCGCTCTGGCATTGCACATCGAAGCCCCTAATGCTACTTGAAATGCAACAGCTTCGTTTGTAGACCATTCTATTTCAAAATTAGGATGATACTTATGAATCGTTGCTAAAGTCTCCATTATTTCCGAAGAAGGCGTTCCGGGATAACCTGCGGCAACTACAATTCCCGCTTCGAAAATACCTCTTCCAATCCCTTCGTTTCCTAAAACAACTCCTTTTTCGCCAGGTTTGTCTAAAGCGTAAAATGGAACGCTCATTATTTTCAATACTCCAATTAATTGAATAATTTAATTAAGTTATATATTCAAACAAATAATAGTATTAATTACAATTTCATTATTTTTTCTCAAATTTCGACCCAATTTCTAAGCCAATGTCAAAAGCTTTAATATTAACATCTAGTGCTTTTTTCGGGACAAATCTTTTTATTGTTTCTTTCAATATCGCTTCTGAAAGAGGAATCGGCTTTATTCCTGCCAAAACACCTATAAGTACAACATTAGCCGTTAAAATATTTCCCGCTTCCAAAGCAATTCTATTGGCATCTAATAGTATAACATTTTTAGCAACAGACTCAATATTTTTCTCAATTAATTCTAAATCAGGATATTCCCATTCGTTATATGCCTCTATAGCTCCAAAAGGGCAGACCTTATCAATAATACAGTGAAAACAGCCCGTACATTCTAAAACCCTACAATATCCATTTATTACTTTTCGAGTTGGACCCTTCATTAATGTAAAAAAATATTTATCGTTTGATCCAAGATAAATTTCGTTAGGGATACAGTGAGCTATACAATTGCCACATCCAACACACTTATTACTATCTATTTTTAAAGATCTATGTGTTAATACCGAGGGTGGTACAACAGCATTCTTAGATGCTATTATAAAGGTATCTCTATTTGCAAAATGTAAATTTCTTAAAGCTTCCGATATTTCAAAAGCGATAAGTACATCTAAATCTCCTTCTACCATAAATGGGCCCTCTAAAGTTTTCCCAAATCTCAAATATGAAGAAACAGAACCGCCCCTTTGACTCATTCCGGGATATTTCTCTATAGAAACTTATTTCCGTGAGTTTCTGCCGTTCTTACTTTAAATCCTTCTTGTAATGCCGTCCATCCAAGAATCATTGATGCTCTGATTGTGCCTGTACCTCCAATGCCGACGATCAATAGATTGTAATTTTTCTTATGATCTGTTGCTGTATTTCCCCTAAAATTCATTTTACTTATAAATTTAAACTCTATTAGAGAGATTTATGTTGAAATAGGTTTTTAGTAATTTAATTATTAATTATTTTTATTTTTACTTCTTTTAGAAGTAAATTAAAAGTAAGAAGTCAAATAGACATGTAAATAAAAAAAAGTCTTTAAGCATTATGATCTTAATAATTCAATTGATATTTACCTTTTTCAAAAACGAGGAAACCCAGTTCTAATATAGGTTTAACTAGCCCTGTCAAACTGTTATGAATTAAATTATGTTCTTGTTGTGATGTAGTTAACCATAAGTTTTCTAATCTATTATCTAATGTATCCAAGTTTATATGATGTACAATGCAATCTGGCAATAGATATTTACCATCAAGTAAACATTGCCCTATAGTAAAGCACAAGTTCCAGCGTGGAGCTGAAAGGTTTAATTTCATGTTCCGCATAGTGCGTTATAATTGTTTTTATCAGAAATTATACCTTCACTTTTAATTATATAAGCCTAATATTCTTTTTTTTAAATAAATTAATTGTAATTTTTATTTTTACTCCTTAATTTCTCATAATAAAATTGTAAAAAAGAAAATAATAGATAATTAGGAAAAAGAAAATTTATAAAAAATTAAATATTTTTTGTTCTTCTATCAATCACATGTTTAGCCTTTCCTTCCGTACGAGGGAGTGTTCCTGGTGCTACTAATTCTACATCTGCTCTTACTTGAAGGACGCTATATAATTTACTTTCAATGTCTTTTTTGAATCTTTCTAATACTTTCATTTCGTCTGAATATACATCTTCTGTCAATTCAACTTGGACAGAAAGAGAATCAATAATGTCTCTCTCAATGAAGATTTGATAATAACCAGCCACAGCGGGGATTTGCATTAATACTGATTCTATTTGAGAAGGGAAAACATTGATGCCTCTAACAATTAACATATCGTCTGCTCTGCCCGAAATTTTACTCATCCGACAACAACTCCTTCCACAAACACATTTTTCTTTAGTTATATTTGCGATATCGTAAGTAATGTAACGTAGTAAAGGGATACCAGTTTTTTCAAGCGTTGTAAACGCTAGGACACCATCTTCTCCTTCACTAACAGGTTCGTATGTTTCTTTATCTAAAACCTCTACTATAAAAAAATCTTCCCAAATATGCATTCCATTCTTTTCCTCGCATTCAACAGAATCCCCAGGTCCGTAGATTTCGCTAAGTCCATAAATATCGTAAGCTTCTATCTGTAATTCTTTCTCAATGGTTTTTCTTAAGTTATTCGACCATGGTTCAGCACCACACATAGCTTTTTTAAGAGCTAACTTTGATACATCTATTCCCCTTTTTTTTGCATATTCGGCTATATAAAGAGCGTAGCTAGGAGTACATGTTAGAACAGTGGAACCAAAATCTTGCATTATCATGAGTTGGCGTTCGGTATTGCCTCCCGAAATCGGTATAACGGAAGCACCTATTTTCTCCGCGCCGTAATGAAATCCAAGGCCTCCTGTAAATAATCCATACCCGTAAGCATTTTGAACCACATCTTTATGAGTTACTCCTGTAGCCATTACTGTTCTAGCCATAATTTCTGTCCAGTCTTCAATGTCTTTTTTTGTGTAAGAGACAACGGTTGGTTTTCCAGTAGTTCCAGATGAGGCATGTATCCTTATAATCTGATCCAAAGGAACAGCATTTAGACCAAAAGGATAATGGTCTCGTAAGTCAGTTTTCCATGTTAATGGCAATTTAGTAATATCAGAAACATTGTTTATGTCATCTGGCTTGATTCCCATCTCATCGAATTTTTTCTTGTAAAACTCGACCTTATCGTAAGCATAAGCAGCCAACTTCTTTAATTTTTGCCCTTGCAATTTTTCTAACTTATCGCGGGGCATTGTTTCGGCTTTTTCGTTCCAAAAAAC
>JAUWBH010000225.1 GCA_030605085.1 Promethearchaeota archaeon
CATCTGTTCTAAAAACTATTAAATTTTAAAAGTCCTTGAAGTTTAAAAATGGTGAAGGCTAATAATTTTAAAAGAACAAATAATCTCTTAGCCAAGGATTAATACAATTTTTTATTTATATTGATAAAATAATTAATATATTAATTAAAAATGAAATGTAATGGTTTTATACTATGATTATTAAAATCAATTCGTTAGAGAGTACAATTGAAATTTTTTATGAAAATTACATACATCTTCACGGCTTTTTAAAATTAAAAGCAAAAGATGAAAAAAATGATAAGGAATACGTTATTATCGTTCAGATCCTTAATGAACAAACAATTATGGATTATGTATTAACGCGTCAAAAATTAAGAAATGTTAAAATGACAGAATATATTAAATCCGAATTAGAAATGGAATTGCAATATGTCATTCAAGGTCGTCCTATTATTTTTGTAGAAAAAGATAATAAATCTAAAAAAGAAATTCCTCATGTAATAAATGTCTTTTTTGAAATTGAAGATTTAATGGAAAGTAAAGTACTCACACCTCATTCCATGGAAATCCCAGAAGATCAGAGCGATGTTCACGAATACTTAAAACATATTTTCCCCCCCGATGGAATTTTTATGGGATATTTAGCATCTGAAAAAAAAGTGGAGGTATACTTTCCTTTTAAATATTTAATGTATCATTTTTTTATAGCTGGTGCTACAGGAATGGGAAAATCAAACTTGAACCAGGTGTTTATCGATGGATTGCTCCAACATAATGCTCAAATAATACTTGGCGGCAAAGGAAATAGAATTTCAATGCTAGCAATAGATATGCACGACGAATATGCTTTAGGTTGTATTAAATATGGTGTAAACGATATTTGCAAAGCTGTAAATTACAATAAAGAGTTAATAGGGTCGTGGTTTTATCTTTATCCAAATAAAGGAATTCCTCCAACAGAATTAAGAAGCGTTGCGGAGCCTTGTCTGATTAATTACCAAGAAATAAAACCCGAAGATCTTTTTGCAACGGGTTCATTTAATGATTTACAAGTAGGAGCTATTTTTTCAGCTTATAGAAGCGATCAGGAAGATTATATTGAAAATCTATTGACAGAGGGATATCGCCCTCCTGGCGGTCACGATGAAAAAACGATGGCTGCAATAAGGAGAAGAATGCATTGGTTAGAATATTCGGAGATGTTTCAATCTAATGCTGCAAGCAAATTACCAGAAATCGTAAAAAAATTGGAAACGGGGGGATTAATTGTTTTTAACGCGTCGATGATTTCAGATTTAGAACAATTTCTTTTTAACAGCGTTTTGGCTAGAACATTGTTTGATTTGCGCAAATCGCTCAAATCTTCCTCAGATATAGCTACTTTAGAAAAAAAATTAGAACAAACATTACCTAAGAATTTTTATCAAAATTATAAAAACAATCTAAAGGACCTATACATCAAAACTGGAACAATGGTAAAAGATCCTTCAGAAATGTCAATTATAATCTTTACAATTGAGGAAGCTCCTAGCATATTGCGCCCAGAAATGATGAGATATAATAATGTATTTAAAGATATTTCACGTCAAGGAAGAAAATTCAATTTGGGATTAGAAGTAATATCTCAACAGTATTCCCCCATAGACGATACTATTTTATCAAATATGAACACGGTAATTAACTTGCCTTTAAGGTCTGAAAAAGAAAAGGCAGTAGCTGCTAAGACTTTAGGAGGGGGAATTCAGCATAGCGATTTGGAATCATTAACTGGAACGAGAGGTATCGCGTTAATATCTGGAATTTGGTTAACTAACTTCCAAAAATTAAGAATACCTTTATATGATGAATACTTTGAGAGCCATTCGAAAAAGTTTTACGATGATTTCTTAAAAAAAATAGCGTCTTTAGGGATATCTCCTCCCCCAACTGCGCTTCCATAATTATAATAAAAAAGGGTGAAAACAAAATTTCTTTTGATTTTGAATTAATTAATTTAAAAGAATCAATAAAGAAAAGACCGGAACATTCCGTAGATAAAGAGCTTGAAAAATTTAAAGAATTCATCAGAAAGCGAAAGACTACTTGGTCAGAAGAAAAATTAGAACCAGATGAAGAGAGGGATGATGATGATTTATTAAGAAAAGATGGAAAACACTTTAGTGAATTAGAATTTGAGTATCTTCAAGGACCTATAACTCAATATAAAGACAAAAATTATAAAATAATTGGGTTTGACGAGAGTTCCAAGACACATCCAGGCACTTATGCAAAACTAGCTGCTTGTAAATTCGGTGAAAGTCAGATTTCTTATAAAAATGGAAAATATATCAGAGAGCTTATAATGTATAAACCTATTTCAGCTTATATTGAGGATCATTCACATAAACTGATTATTTATAAAACAATTATTGAAAACTTTGTTGATACAATTAAAAAGAAATTTTATATTAGCCCTCTAAAATCTGAAATCGATAAATTAGAGGAATGGTTAGAAAATAAATTTAGAAAGGTTATTGATGATTTAATTAAAAACTATGATTATTATCTTCCCACACTAAAACATGTAGTTGATAGAATGAGAACTAGTGATGAAATTATAAAGTCTTTAATCCGTATCAAAGAAGAATCTAATTGGGGCAAAAATAAAAATATTATTTTCCTTGGCGATGGAATTCATATGTTCAGACATCATGAATTTCCCCCAAGAGAATTTACAGACTTTTTCTATAAATTCATTACAGAATATAAAATCAATTATTTTAGTTTCTCTAAAACATGTAGATTGAGAGACGCTCAGGGAAATTTTCTTCTACCGATTTGGGCAAGAATTGTTGAATTAGAACCTTTCATAGTAAAACTTCCGCGATTATCAAGATTTACTAAAAGTAATACATTTCTTATAAGAATGATTAAGGATGGAACGGCAATGAGATTTGATACACCTGATTATTATTCAACTACAGAAGTCATTAATGTCCTTAGAAATTTAATTCAATATTCCCCCCAGGGATATCCTTTAAGTTTGGAAGAAGCACATAATGCTAGCAATCTTTTACAATCTGAGAAGAATAAATTAGAGGTAGAATTTATTCAATTAAAGCATGATAAAGAATTAAAAGCATATATCGCGAACTGGAGGCATAAAATTTTACGTCCTAAATAAAATAATCCACTAAAATAAAATAAGGTGTTTAATTTAAGGGTTAAAATAATACATATGGCAGACACGCATTTAGGTTATAGAACAAGAAGAGGTACAACAAATAAATGGGCAATTCAAAATTATTCTAAACCTTACGAACAAGAAATCTATAGTTTGTTTCTAGAGGTTATGGAAGATATTTCTAAGATTAAAGATTTGGACTTTTTAATTCATTGCGGTGACATGTTCCACAATCCTTCTTTATATAGCTCATATCCTCCGCCAGAGCCCGCAAGAAGAACTTTTAAAGAGGGTTTAGATATTTTTTTTAAAAACACTAAAAATCAAACACCTTTCATTTATATCGAGGGTAATCATGGAGTCTTTAGAGGGTATGAGTATACGCCGTTTGAATCTCATGCACAAAAAGATGAATACCCAAATCTTTATTATTTTAAAGAACGAGATTTGACTAATGCCATCAAGAATAACCAACCCTTAAAGTTAGAATTTCCCCCAAAGGAAGTGAGATTTTACTTGTTCCCTTTTTTTGAATTTAAAAGTTTTGAGACATATGAAACGGCATATGACAAATGGGTAGAACTACAGCGGCCTAATAATAACGACGATTTTATCAATATTGCGGTTGCGCACGGTTCACTTGCCGACGGTACTTTACATAATAAAGTCAATTCTGATGATTTTGGTTATGAATATGTAGCTCTGGGACATGAACACGGATTAAAAAAGGTTTCCAAGAATCACTATTATTCAGGAAGTTTGCTCCCAATGAATTTTAAAGAAGCTTACGAAAAACAAGGGTATCTAAAGGTAGAAATAGATAATAAAATCTTAAATATTGAAGAAATCTTTACAAATAAGTTACTTAAAAGAACTTTTAAAATTATCCCCATTGATGCTAGCCCTCAACATACTTCCGCAGATTTAGAAGCTCTCATCAGAAATGAATTGAAACCGTTTATTTCTGCCGAGGGCTTTGACCCCAAAACTGCTGCTAGGCTGAAATTCAACTTTAAAGGGGAAATAACATTTAAAAAAAATTGGCAAATTAACGATTTAATGGCGAAAATCCGGAGCGAATCTTTTTCTCAATCTGATAAGTTTAACATTCTTCAAATAATCTGGAGAATTCTCGATAAATCTGAGAATGCTGAGAACGACATTAGCCCTGGTTCAATTCAGGATTATATATTAGAACACCCCGATGAAGAGTTTAAGTCTTTTGTTAAAGAAAAATTAACTGAGGACAAATCCCAGTTTGATGTAGACAAGCTAACTCAATTCGGAATGAAAGCTTTAAAAACCGCGTTAAAATTCATGGAAAGAGAAAAAGAGGTGTAAAAAATGTACATTACAAAGCTTACATTTAAGAATTTCATGGGATATAAACAATTGAGCCTTCCTAAAGGCACTGAAGAATTTCCTAAAGGGTTAATACTCGTTAGTGGTAAAAATTCCTACGGTAAATCGAGCATTTTCGAAGGAATTGTGTTTGCCTTCTTTGGACCTAAAATATTTAAAGGTCGAAATGCCGCTTCCTTTATTACTTATGGGGAATCTAAAGCGGAGCTTACAATATTTTTTACTTTAGACAACAAAAAATATAATATTTTTCGTAGATGGGGCAGAACCGGAGCTACAACTACAAAATTGTTTGAATGGGACAAAACTATGTACCGCGAAATAAAGAATTTTAACATTGAAAAATTTTTTGAAATTTCTTCAGAGCAAGCGTTAAGCACAGTATTTGTAAGGCAAGGAGAAGTGGAAGAATTGGCAAATAAAAAAGGTGCCGATTTAAGGGAAATGATCATTGACCTTTTTAGGTTAGATATCATAGATGATGCGCTAAATTTCCTGGATGTCGAATCTAAAAAGAAGAAATTTGGTAAGGAAAATTTAGAAAGGAACAAAGTCCCAATTGAGCGAATTGAAGAAGATATTAATCGCATTACTCTTGAAAATGCGAAATTTGAAAAGGTTGTTAAGGAAAAAAAGAAAAAAGAAGAAGAGTATGGACAAAAAATTAAAAACTATCCCTCAGATGAATTAATAACAAATTTGGAAAAGCTGTACAGTCAAAAAAATGTTGTTAACGATAAGTTTCTTTCGTATAAAAAGGATTTTGAAGAAAAGATTAAAAGTACAGAATTAGACATTGAGGATTTTAAACATTTAAAAAAAATCGTAGATAAAATTGAGGATACTCTAAAAGAAAAGAAAAAATTAACCCTAGAAAAAGAACTTATAGAGAAAAGAAGAGAAGCTACTATTAGAGGTCTAGGAAAGACAAAAGGAAAAATTGAAGATAGTAAAAGAAAAATAAAAAAAATGGAAGATAGCTTAAAATTTAAAACAAGAGAAGGGGGAATAGAAAGCGCTCGATGCCCCACTTGCCAAAACGAATTAACAAAAGAACATTTTGACGAGATGATACTGGAATTTAATACGGATCTAAAGATAAATTATGAAAAAGTTAAATCTATTACAAAAATAATAGATAATTTTGATGTGGAAATTAATTCGTATCAAAACAAGTTAGAAAAAATAAACGAAAGCGTAGTAAAAATACGAGGTTTAAAAGACGACTTTGAAAATTACCGGAAATACGAATCAGAATTAAGGAAAGCTCAAGAAGAATTAGACGGTTTCCTTACGAAATATAAGCCCAAATTCGCTGATACTAAACCAGAAAAAATTAAATTACTCTCTATCGAAAAAGAAAAGCTTTACATCGAATTAAAAGCAATTATAATGGAAATTAAAGAAAAACAAGAGAATATTAAGATTAGTGTCGATAGAATTATAGATTTGCGCAATGAGATTAAACACATGAAGAAACTGGAAAAAGAAATTGGAGAATTTGAAATTGATATTGATCACATTAGTAAAGCAAAAGAATTCGTTAGAAGGTTTGTCACCGAATATATGGTTGTAAAGCGATTAGTAAAAAATATCGCATCAACAACTAATAAATATATTAAAGATTTTACTTCAGGTCAATATAGCGATCTAACTATTGACTTGTTCGGTACAAAAAAGACGGGATTATCGCTAAAAATCATGGATAATTTCAATGGCATTCCTGAGTCAATAGAAGTCCTCTCTGGAGGAGATAAAACCGCTTTGGGAATGGCCTTACGATTAGCAATATCCGAATTAATGAGCAAAATTCGACCTACAAAGGAATCACCAAAGAAAAACCCAAAGATTGACATTCTACTTTTAGACGAACCTTTAGCTGCGCTCGACGAAACCAGAAGAGAGCGAATTCTTAAACACCTAGTAAAATCAAAAACATTTTCACAAATTTTCCTTATTACCCATACAGCTATCCCATCAGATTTCAAAACACATAAAATTATAGTTAATAAAGATCATTCTACGGGCATAAGCACTGC
>JAUWBH010000046.1 GCA_030605085.1 Promethearchaeota archaeon
AACTTTTTTCAATATTTTCTTAAGTCTTCTTTAATTACACATCCGACATTATTTTAAGTTGTGCATTATACTCCATTACAGTAGGTTTAAGTTTTTGTCGTAGAGGACATCTATTAAATCTTAAGGCAATCGAATTTAAATGATAAATTCTTACATCCCCCTACTTTTTTACTCCAAAGTCTTGTAATTCATTAATGTCGGTAGCATATCATGAAAAAATAACTTTTTATTGATTAACTTGTAAACTTAAGAAATAAAAAAATTATTTGAATATTTAAAAAAATTGAATATTTAACTTGAGGATTGCTTTAAAAATAGAGTTTTAAATTTATATTTCTCAATTTTTTATATAAAACTTTTCATTCCAGTTTAAAATTTTTTTTGTTTTTTTTTAGATTTTGTTTTAAGTAAATTAAATATTTATACACATACTTCTCGTATATTTATAATATTTTATAGAAAAATACATTATAGAAAAACAATTTCTTAAAATAAGATGGCATCCTTGTTTATACAGATTAATGATTGAATTGAAGAAACTTAATTTATAAAAGAGAGCAACTATTTTACGGCTTTTATTATTAATTTTTTTATTGGCATTAATTTTAAGATTTTTAACAATAGCTTTTCTTTCTGGTCAAGAACAAAATTTATATGAAAAAGGTGAAATTGCCATTCACATCGTATCAGGAAAAGGTTTTACAATGGGATTCTATCCCTCTACTCCTAATCAAGAAACATGTGTTATGGCACCAATATATCCTTACTTTATTGCATTTTTTTATTTAATTTTTGGAGTAAATCAAAAAGCGTTATTAGCTATTCAAATTACCCAAGCATTTATAGGAGCATTTACTATTTTTCCAATTTATTGTTTGGAAAAAAATTTTTTTCTCAAAAAACAGCTATATATTCATGTTTATTTTTTGCATTTTATCCTGATCTTTTATATAGTGTATATGTTGTCCAACAATTGACCATTGTAACATTTTTAATACCAACGCTTACTTATTTCACTTATGAAATCCAACAAAAACCAACGTATAAGAAGGCAATAATCACTGGCATTTTATATGGTTTTTTTTTGCTCGTAGAACCTGTAATTGTTTTTATGCTCGCTTTATTTTTGATTTGGATGGCGATTTTTTGGATTCATAAGATATATAAGAAGGAAAAATCATTAAGCATGAAATCAATTGTTTTGCTCAAGAAAAATGCATTATCGATTTTATTATTAATAATTATGTGCAGCGTTATTATTACTCCTTGGCTAATTAGATGTTTTATAGTTTATGATGGTAGATTTGTTTTCATTAAAGCCAATGGTTTTAATTTATGGAGAGGAAATAATCCTCAATACACTAATAAAGGTCGTCCCAGTCATTTTCTTGAAGATACAGAAGGCTTAACGAAAGAGGGTGAAATTGATCAATGGTATTTTGAAAATGCAATTGAATATATGATTACTAACATACCAGAAACTATTTTTAATTGCTTCCGAAAGTTTCTACAATTCTGGGGATTCCAAACAGGATTTGGAGTTCAAACTTCACTTTTAAGAGCGATACTATATATCCCTTTACTAGTGCTATTTGTTTTGGCATTAATTTTTGAAAGAAAAAGAAAATTTAATCTTATACCCTTGTTAATTCCACTATTATGTTTTACATTAGTTTATTCTATAACTTTTGTTCTTCCAAGATATCGAGTTCCAATTCAACCAATAATGTTCATTTTCTCTGCTTACGCATTTAATAAATGCGTTAATATGATTATGGATAAATTAAGATTAAAAAAGCGGACTTAAATAAAGAATTTTAAATTTAGATGTCTCAAATTGTAATATTAAATTTTTCATTCCAGTTTAAAGTAAAGCTTACTTTATATAAAAAAAGATTAATGTTTTTTACTTTCTTTTAATCTTTTCATTGCTCTTCTCTCTAAGAGCTTTGAGTAGGTTTCCCATTTATCCGGTTCTCCCGGTTTTTTCTCTTTAATGACGAAACGACAATAATCTGCTCCTGCCGGAATAGTTTGAGTGAATTCAATCTGATGTTCAATATTAAAAGGGTTATGTTCTCTAAATCCCTCTATAATACCTTGAACCAAATATCTCTGTACTCGACAATCAAAAGCTTTATATACATCTTGGAGCGGACACCAAAGGATATTGAACGAACAATGCGTATCATCATCAATAGCCGGTTCTTCTATGGATGTCCATGCTTGAGTATTTACAATAGTTGCTAAAAAGCTCATAAGTTCGATTGGAGAAATATCGGGAGGTATCTCTGCTCCTTCAATTATTTGCCTCCCAACATCATAGCCTGTTTTAATTAAGGCTTTATTAACCATTTTTTGTCCTTCTACGCCAAAAGTAGATTCCGCTTCTTTTAAAATATTAATTACTGCCATGCTCATGAATAATCCAAACTGTAATAACGATGAAGGATCGAAATCCTCTCGATCTTGCACTTCCTCCCTAAATTTCACGAGTGCTTTCTTAAAAGGTTCACCGAGTTTTGTTTTATTCCAATTAGTTTCCTTACGATTTCCACCTTTCAAAATTCCTTTACTTTTCAATAATAATCACATCACGATTGATAAATTTTATATTTATTTGTAGTGTTATTTAGCAAAAAAAGTCTTTTGATTTTCATATTAAAGAAATAAGAAGATTTAAAATATAATTGAGGTATATAATAATAAAGTCTAACATAAATTTTTACTTAAAGGTGTCATCTCAATGAGCCAAATAACTGAAATAAAGACATCCTTAAAGAAGATTATATCAACCTTAGAGGACATTTCCAATTCAAACGCAGATTATATTCCAAAATTAATCGATCATCCTACAAAATTGTTAGAATTAGTTGAACAATTTGAGCAGGAAAAAAACAACAACATAAAAACCATAGAGAACCATACTGATGAGATTAATTCTCTAAAAAATAAAATAACACAAAATAAAAGAGAAATCGAAAAATTACAAGAGGAAAACGAGGAAAAAACCAAAGAACGGCAAGAGCTAATAAAAAAAATTCAAGCAGTCCAAAACGAATTAACAGAAACTCAAGGAAAAGTAAAGGCTAAGAAAGAAGAGCTTGAAAATCGAGAGCAATACCTAAAAGAATTAGAAAAGGCGGTTCAGGAAATGACTTCGTTTCAAGAAGCATTTGAAGAGAAATTCAAGAAGAGTAAAACTCAACTTCAAGAGGAATTTGATGTAAAAGATAAATACGTCACTACCTTTGAAACAAAAATAGCTGCGATGAAAACATTAATAAAACAGAAATATATCACTTCTAATCTCTTAAAGATTATTCAATCTTTGCAACAAGATGCAACTTTAGATATTAAAAGTATTGCTATTCCATTAGATATTAGAGAAGACGTAATTAAAAAGTTCCTTCGTAAAATGTTTGAAGAAAACGGTCCAATCGAATATGACGAAAGTGCTGGAACTGTAACATTAAAAGGGGAGGTGGATTTTTAAAATGGGTTCAAAAGAGGTAATATCATCAATCGGACAATTTGAGAATGCGTTCGATGCGTTCAACCAAGCCTTAGAGAGGAATGTCAAAGAAATTACCCAAAACGTAAGCTCTATATGGAAAACAATGAAAGTTGAACAAGAAGAAAACGAGAAATTACTTGCTACGATACAAGAACAAAATTCGGAAATAACAGAACTAAGAACTAATGCAGAAAGCTTAGATAAGAAGATTGAAGAATTAAAAGGAATAAAAGACGATTTAGCTTCAAAAATTATGGAACTAAATACTGATTTTGAAAAAACTACTAGCGACTTGAAAAAACCACAATTTGAACTCGAGAATTTAACATCTAAATTAGAGACCGTAAACGAAAAAATTACCACGAAAGAAACCGAGAAAACAAAACTAGATCAGAAAAAGATTGACAACGAAAATCGAGAAACCGAATTAACAAACTCCCACGCAAAGCGAATGGAAGAGGTAAAGAAAAGAATTGTCGAATTAAAGAAAAATAACTTCTTCACTAATTTCTTAATTGAAAATTCCGAAGAGGAGATTCACGAAGTAGGCATAATCTCGGTCATTTTCTTAAAGGGAACCTGCAAACTTGACGATTTAAAAAAGGAATTAGATGTGCCACCGATAATGGCGGTTAGAACGATCCGCCAGCTCGCCTTGAAAGGAATTATAAATCTTGACGAAGATACAGATATGGTAAGTTTACCTTAAATTGAAATAAGCTCAGTTGCTTATATCTATTTACTTAATAAATTTTTTTCAATATTTTTTTTCTCTCTGTTTTTTATTTGAAAATCAATTTGTTATTTAAATTTGTAATTTAAAATCCAACAGCATGTCCGTCTTTTCTAGGATCTGAAGCAGCAACATACCCATCTTCGAGTTTATATATTATTTGAGCGCCTCCAAATTCCACAAAATGACTTTTTGAGACTTTATGACCTCGCTCTTTAAGACCTTTTATGGTTTGTTCGTTAAATCCCGATTCTACGCTAACAATAAGACCATCCTTGACTTGCCAACGTGGTGCATCGACCGCAGCTTGAGGATTTTGCCTATATTCAAATATCCTAATCATCATTTGAGCATGACCCACTGGTTGGAATGCGCCCCCCATTACGCCAAAACTCATCAGAGGTTCATTATTTTTTGTCACAAATGCCGGAATTATCGTATGATAAGGCCTTTTATTCGAACCTACTTGATTAGGGTGTCCTTCTTCCATTACGAAGCCTGCACCGCGATTCTGAAGACTTATGCCTGTATTTGGTATTACAATTCCAGAACCGAATCCAAAATAATTAGATTGAATATAAGACACCATCATTCCATTTTCATCAGCGGCAGTTAAATAGACTGTATCTCCGCGTTTAGGAACTCCATGTTCATGTTTTTTTGCGCTTTCAATATTGATTAGGCTAACCCTCTCTTTTAAGTAATCGGGTTCAAGTAGATATTTCGGGTCAAATTCTAGCGTTGAAGGATCTGAAATATAGCGATAAGCATCTGCAAATGCTAATTTCATAGCTTCAAGTTGTAGGTGGATAGAATCTACTGAATCTGGTTCAAAAGAGCTTATATCGAACTGTTTTAAAATACCTAACATTATTAGAGTAGCTAATCCTTGACCGTTCGGGGGAATCTCGTGTAATTCAACTCCTTTATACTCAATTTTGATAGGATCTACCCATGTAGGTGTATGATTTTCAAAGTCTTCATATGTCATTAAACCTCCGGTTTTTTTCGCATGTTCTTTAATTTTTTTTGCTAGTTCTCCATGGTAGAACTCGTGTCCCTCGGTTTTGGCTATAAGTTCTAAGCTCCGTGCTTGAGCGGGAAATGTAAATAAATCCCCCGCTCTAGGCGCTTTACCATTTCGGAGAAACGCATCGCAAAATTCGGGATACCTGTTAAATGTCCGTGCTAGGACTTGCCAAACATCAGCAGTTATAGGAGATACTAAAAAACCATTTTTAGCATATTTAATTGCAGGTTTAAACAATTCTTGAAACGATAGCTGCCCGTACTTTTTTGATAATTCCACCCATGCGGAGACTGCGCCAGGGACAGTAACGGTATCCCATCCTATGTATGGCATCCTTTTATATTTTGATAAAAAATATTCGGGGGTCCACGCAGCAGGAGATCTTCCAGATGCGTTTAGACCGACTATTTTTTTACCGTCCCATAATATCGCGAAAGCATCGCTTCCTATTCCATTCATTGTTGGTTCCACAACTGTAAGAGTAATTGCGGTAGCAATAGCAGCATCTATTGCATTCCCTCCTTTTAAAAGTATTTGAAGTCCTGCTTGAGATGCGAGTGGTTGAGATGTTGATACAATATTATTGGCCAAAATTGGCATTCTTTGAGACGGATATGGAAACTTCCATCTAAAATCTTTTCTCATTTTAATACTATCTTAATAATATTTTCAAGTATGATAAATATATTTTGAACTTGATGTTATTATTTAAAAAAAATAAAAAAAATTAAAATTAATTAATAGTTTCTAAGAATCCTTAATTAATAATTTAGCAAGTTTATCGGGTAAAAAGAAACCTAAATAGAACAAGAACGAACTAGAAATCAATATCAATCCGGCTATAACTAAAGTTACGGGAGTTACTGGAATACCCATATCAAAAAGACCTGCTACAGTGAAACAAATAAAGGCTATTAATAAAAGTCTTCCTTTCCATCGAGTTTTCGGATCGTCTGATTGAAAAGATTTTCTAGAAAAGAGAAAACCGGTTATTAGGGCAGTTGGAATTAAGATTTAATGCATTGACGATTAAAAACTGTTTGTGAATTGGATGTTTTGAGATTTTAAATAATCTGCGTAATCGCATAACAATGAAATGCTATTTGCAGCTTCTTTTAACGATAAGAAATATGGCGCTCTTTTCCTATTTAAAAATTTTCTAACAACATTAAATTTTTTCGCAATTTCTATGGAATCAGCAACACTAGGTATGCAAACTATTATTGGTTTTAAAGTTCTATCTTGAATTTCCAGTATTCTTTTAAATACAAGCTGATATAAATGATGAGGCCAAAGTGGAATAATAACAATGTCTATACTAGGATCATCAACACAAATATCTATACATTTAATAAAAATATCTAGAACAAATCCAGAAGCACCTAAATCTATTGGATTAGTAATATTGACATTCACATCTGGTAAAATTCTTGAAATCTTTTCCTGAGAACCTGGCGTTAAATTAGGGATTCTCAAATTATGAGCACAAAATATATCAGTTACGTTAGTTGCGTTCCCTCCGCCAGGTGTGACGATCCCCACATTTCTCCCTTTTGGAAGATTATTAGGGAATAATAATTCAAATGTTTTAATGGTGTTCCAAAATTCTTCGTTATCCTTGACTATAGTTGTTCCTGTTTGCTTTGCCATTGCTTTCCACAGACGCAAGTCAGAAGCTATAGCACCTGTATGAGAAAACGCTGCGTGAGAACCATCATTTGTATATCCACCCTTCCAAATTATAACAGGCTTAGATTTCGTTGTCTTTTTGAGTTCAAGATAGAAATCGTGACCATTGGCTGAACCGAAGGATTCTAAATATGCCGCAATCACTTTTGTTTTAGGATCTTGGCGAAAATATCTTAAAAAATCTAAACAATTCAAATCTATTTGATTACCAAATGAAACTCCATATCGAAATCTAATATCACGCTTATAACCTGTATCTACTAATTGAGTTAAATGACCTCCAGATTGAGACATAAAAGAAACTGAGCCCAGGTTTCCAGGAAAATCGGAAAAACTGAAACTCATTCCATTTTCAGAATTAAAGGGGCCTAAGCAGTTTGGTCCGATAATTCTTGTATCTGAATCCTTAATGATGGAAATTAGTTCCCTTTCCATTTCTTTTCCTTCAGAATCTCCTGTTTCAGAAAAACCCGAAGCAAAAATAATGACCCAATTAATCTTTTTCTTTACGCATTCCTTAAGAACTTGCGGAATGAACTTAGTTTTTAGAGATATATAGGCAGTATCGATCGAACATTTAACATCTAGAACTGATGGGTAACACTTCCAATCCATTATTTTATCGTATTTTGGATTGACAAGATAAAAAGTATCTGACCATTCTGAGTTTTTAAAGGCAGGTAGAAAAAGCATCGCTCCAAAAGCAGAATTCTCGGAAGCACCAATAAAAGCTATGTGTTTCGGATGAAATAAAGAATCTAATTTTTTAAAGTCATTTTCCTCATCTCTTTGAATAATCATTATTTAAGATAAATATGAAAATTTTATATTTTTTATGAAATGAAACAAATCAAACACTTCTTGAAATGAAATAAATTTGATTTCATTATGAAATTTACTTAATCATTTAGGTTTCTATTTACCAGAAAAAATAGCTAAATCGTTGATTAAATAAATTAAATAGAAAATCAATTTTTTTTAATTACTTAGAATTTAACATTTTTTCATAGTTTTCATAGGAATAGTTTAGACAATAAATTTAAAAATAGAAATTTTTAACTATTATATATAAAATACAATTTTATATCATTGTTGTCATGGACAGTAAAGTTTTACAAGACATTTGGATACTTACTAACACGGGCATAGTTCTCTGGAATCGTGTGTTTGACGAGCAAATGAAGACTCAACTATTTGGAGCGTTGATGAGTGCCCTTAATTCATTTGCTGAAAAATTGTCTGAAGGAGGGCTTTCAAATTTCGAACTGAGCGATAAGCGTTTTATCATAATGAAACAAAATGAATTACTGTTTGTTGCGAGTTCCTCAAAAAAAGTAAAAGAAAAAAAGGTAATACAACAATTAGAGACTGTTTCCAATAAATTTAACGAATTATATCCATTAGAATGGTTCAAAAACGAATGGGATAATGATATTAGCGTTTTTTCCAATTATGGTAATGAAATTGGGCAAACTATGGCTGACCCTATAAAAAAGTTTTGGGACGGTTTCTAAAACAAAGTTGCTGGAGCTTTATATTAAGTTAAAATTTTTAATTTTTTAAAGGATTCTACCTTTATCTTCATTCTCATTTTAAATTTTTCCTACATTACAAATCGTAGTCTAAAAAACTAAATTTTTAATTTTAACTAAAATTAATCTAAACATAATTATTTTAAATAATTCATAGGTTTACAAACAAAAAAAAAAGATGTGAAAATATTGGGAAGACCTAGCCCGTTAGACATTTACGCTTTATTAGATAAAAGTAATTGTAAAGATTGTGGATATGACACCTGCATGGCATTCGCTACCGCCTTATTGGAAAGGGAAATTAGTTTAGACGATTGTACCCATCTCAATAAAGAACCAAAGCAAGCTAAAAAATTAGCAAAACTAAGAATAATAACAGCACCACCCCAAAAACCTGTAATTATTGGTGTGGGTGACCGAGCTTGTATTGTGGGTGGAGAGGAGGTCTTATTTCGCCACCAGCTTACATATTACAACGAAACAGCAATCTTCATAGAAATTGCCGATGATGACCCTGATTTAGTAGAAATCGTAAAATATTTGACTGATTTAAAGATTGAAAGAATGGGTGATGTGCTTAGAATTAATGGTATCGCTTTAAGATGCGTTTCTGGAGATGCTGACCAATTTAAACTAGCCGCTAAAAAATGTTTAGAAAGTTCGAACCTTCCAATTATGCTTTGTTGCTTAAATCCAGATACTCTATTAGCCGCTGCTGGTGAAATTAAAGATAAAAGACCATTATTATACGCAGCAACTAAAGATTCTTGGGAACAAATTGGTAAGTTTGCCGTACAAAACAATTTACCCATTGCTGCGATCTCAACTAACTTAGATGATTTAATCTCTTTAAGTGCTACCTTACAAAAATTAGGTGCAAAAGAGATTGTTTTAGATCCAGGAACCTTCTTTGGACCTGGTAAGTTAGCGTTTACTTACGATAATATTATGCAAATTAGAAACGCAGCTATTAATAAGGAGGATCCCAACGCAGGTTGGCCAGTAATGGGTGTTCCAGCTGCTTATTGGAGTCAAGTAGATTCGAGTAAAGGCGACTTATGGCAACATCAATACCAAGAAGTCATTATGGGCGCCATTATGGAAGCTATTGATACTTCTTTAATAGTTTTACACGCCGGCCAAAAGAAAGACGAGATCTGGGCGCTCTTAGCATTAATGACATTACGTCAAAGCATATTCTCAGATCCGAGGATCTATCCCGCTGTTGATCCTGGATTGTATAAAATTGGAGAGCCTGACGACATGGTACCAATCTGGGTTACTAGCAACTATAGAATGACAAAGATTCCAGTAGAGCAAGACCTTCAAGGTGGAAATCTTAACGGCTGGCTTTTAGTTGTAGATAGCGAGGGAATTGGCATTGAATCTGCCGTTGCTGGAGGTCAGTTCAACGCAACCGCTATCGCTGAAGCCGTTAGCGAGTTCAATGCGTTTAATGAAGTTAAACACAGAATACTTATTATTCCTGGTATGGCTGCCCGATTAAGTGGCGCTTTAGAAGATGAAGCTAATTGTTATGTCGTTGTTGGACCAAGAGACAGTTCTGGAATTCCGAAATACATGGAAACACAATGGAATCCTAAACAGTTTATGAAAGAGTTTGCAGAACGCGGGGATTAATAAGGAATTTTAAATTATATTCTCCTTTTATTTTATTTTGTTTCTTATTGAAGTTTATTTTATTTTGTTTATTATTATAGTTCTATTAAAAAGTATTTTTAAAATAGAGAATACATTATGTCTTTAGACAAATATAGTTTTTAAATTTTAAAATTTATAAAAATCACAAAGGATTCATTTTAAAGTGAAAAAATTATGAATTTTATAGATATTTTTATGTTGATTTTACAGCTAGTAAGTATCTTTCTTGTTTTTATTCTTTTATTTCGTGTATATATTAAACATAAAAAAAATCCTATAGCCATTTATCTTTATTTATTAATATTTTTCTTAATGCATCTATTAAGTTTGATCTTCGTTTTAATAGCTAATATTCTCGGTATTTTTTCTATTGAGTATTCCTTATTTATATTGTTAGTTTTTTTAGTTTTAGCTTTGTTTACATCCAATATAGCTTGCGTCTCAGGATATATATTTTCGAATGTAATGCTAGAATCAGAAAAATCTTACTTTAGCAAACGCATAAATTTTCTTTTTATTTTAGCATTAATTGTGATCTTCTTTATTCTAAGTTTTTTTACTGGTTTTTATTTCGACCTATTAGCTGGAACAATTTTATTATTCTTAGAATTGCTATTTGGAACGTTAATTCTCATAAATATAAGGCGTTTTTATTTAAAACTAACTGATCAAGTAGCTCGAGCCAAATGTAAATTATTAATGCTTGGTTTCGCATGTACACAAATTATTTCTAGTCTCATCTTTATATTCATAGTTGATTATGAAGTTACATCTACAACAGAATTTGACCCTGTTATATTGATTGTATTTATAATTTATTATGTCATTTTAACAAGTGGATTTATCTTGATCGAGTCTTCCTATCGAATATAGTTTATTGGATAAGTTTATAATTATTTCTTTTATTTTATCCAAAATTGTATTAAATGGAAGGAAAAGAAATATTAATATTATTGAATTACATATTTATTGGGTATTTTTTTTAATTATTATTCTAGTTATTAAAAAGGGTTGGGACTTGAAATAAGATGGCTGATAAAAAATTAACATTAATCATATGTCCAACATGCAAGTCTCAAAAAAAAATTGAAATTCCAAATGAACTTATTTATGACGCTGATAACATAGTCACGATATCTGTTCCCAAGGGTTTAATATGTGAACATACATTTCATGCATTTATTGATAGAGATTTTGAAGTGCGTGGTTATCAACTAGCAGATTTAGAACTTCCAAATGCGGATAATGATTTAAAGATGCTGCATCTTTTTGAACGTACGCGGAAATCTGATATATTAGTTGTAGAAATAATCAGACTGAATATAAAGCCACAAATTCTTTCTTATCTCATAAGGGGCAATTTTTTTAACAAAAATGTTATATTTGTCGTTCCAGAAACGAAAATATTTTTAGAACCTCATATAGACTATTTCTTTAAACTAATTTTTGAAAAGTACTTCAAATTGAATATATCAATTGTAAATGAGCCAAATTATGTTGAGATTAAATCATGTTTTGAAAATGATATCGTTATAGGAATGAATGAGATAATTAATGACAACGATAAAATTATGAATTCAACAAAAATGGTCTTTGAAACAAAAATAGTAAATGATTTTTATTTTAACCCTTCAAGTCAAAATGCGTTAATAGACATAAAGTATGAAATTAGAAAAGCCTTTTCAATATGTAAAAATGTAATTAATATCGTTGAAAATCTAAAAACGAATGAAGAGTTTGATCGCTTTACTATAGTCGCACAACATATAGATTTTATTATCGATGTCGCTAGATATTATTTTAAAAAACACGTTCCAATTAAAGAATACATCGCATCAATATAAAGAATTTATTATATCTTTAGTTATTTCGTTAATACTATTCAGAATTAACATTTTTATATCTAATCCCTTCTTCAACTGTTTAGCCGTGTGATTACCCGTTAATACAGCTATAAATGGGCATTTTAACATTTCAGCAAGCATTCCATCGTTAGGATGGTCTCCGATGACGATGAACTTATAATCTGGATATCTATCGAGTAAATAATCTTTTAATTTAGAATCTGTCTTACTTTTTCTATCTTCAGTTTCTCCTAAGATATAATTAAAATATTTGTCTAAATCTAAATATTTCAACAATTTCACTGCCATTTCCTGCTTTTTTGATGTAATTACACCCAAAACAAAAGAGTTCTTTAATTCTTCTAATTTATTTTTTACTCTAGGAATTAATTTTACCTGGAAAATCCCTTTAGAAACATAATACTCTCGAAAGGCGGACGATAACAATGAAGTTTCAAAATTAGTAGCTCTAGCGAACATCGTATCTAATGGAGTCCCGATCATTTTTTTAATTCTTAACTCATCAATCTCAGGTAGATTATACTTTTTTAAAGCGTAATTAAAAGAATTTACAATACCTTCGCTATTATCAATAAGAGTAAAATCTAAATCGAAACTCAATAAGAATTTTTTGTTTTTTTTCATAAAATCTCTCGTTTGTATAAAATAACGCGAATTTTTATCGAGAAAAGAGACTCGCTGGCGGTTGTAGACTTTTTAACAAATCTAATAAGTATATGATCTCTTCGGAGCCTTTTATTAATCTTTTCAAACTGTAGGGAAAATCCTTTAATTCCACTCTTTTTCCTTCATAGACCCATTTTATGATTAACCTTATCATTTCCTTGTATTTATTAATAGTTCCTCCTTCGAAATCAATTTCATTCATTATTTTCTCTGCTTTGTCTAATTTTCCACTAAGAATACTAGACAAGGAGGCTAATACGGAAGAATGAACGATATGAGAAGTACCAATTCTTTTTAAATTTGCCGCTCTATAATAATATCTGTAGACATTTCTCACCATTTCTCTGAGGAAAATATCTTTTGCGATATCTAACTGTTCGTAGAATTTAATGCTTTCTAATATAAGAGTAGCTGCGGTATAAAATTGCTTGTTTTTAAGCCCTTCTTTTGCAATCTTGCTTAAACCCCTAACTATTTGATTAAAAATTCCAAATCGGTTAAACTCTAAATTGCCTTCAACTGCGATGTCGTAAGCGTTTAAATATCTTTCGGTGGATTGGTTTATTTCGCTAATTTTCCAAAAATTGTCCCCCGCTCTAACAAAGTGTTTATATGCCATATCGTAATTATTAAGTTCTTTAAATATAGATGCGGCATCAAAAAGATTTATAGCTGATTCGGTATAATCTTTACCTTTTTCAGCGTAATTTCCTGCTAAAACGAAACAAGAAGCACATTTAATTAAGTTATTGTGGATTTCTTGGTAGCATAACCCCGCACCGCGATAAAACCTTGCTATTTTTTGAAAATTCTTCTTTTTTTTTTGTAAACCTTCCGCCAAATTTATATATGCCCCTGCTTCTTTTTTAGTGAAATTAACAATCTTTTCTTTATTATTAAGGATTTTAAGACTGTATAATTTCTTTAAAATCTGACACATTTGAGCTAACGCTAAATTATCGTTCTTTTCTTCGAATTCGTAAAATAATTTCGAGAAAAAATCAACCCCGTCTAAAATAATCTCCTTTGATTTATCATAATCGTCTAATTCTTCAAAACAAGAAGCAATCTGCTGATACGAATAGGACAATAAATCGTAAAAACTATTGGTCTTTGAAATATTAATAACAACTTCGAAAAACAAAACCGCATTTTTAAAATCTGAAACTTTAACATACAATTCGGCTATGTTTTGATGATTTTGAGCAAGTTTCCTTAACTCGTTAAAATCTTCCATAAGTTTGCTTTCTTGGTTTAAATATTTGATCCCTTTAAGAATATATTCTTTCTCTAAATTAGAATCTTGCAATTTTTCGCCGTATATATCCGCAATTTTTAAATATATCTCTGCTACTTCGTGCAATTTTGCCTGCATAATAAGATTTTCAATCAATTTTTCCATCAATTCAATATTATGCTTATATAATTCAACAGCACGAGAAAAATCCAGTACTTCTAAAAGTTCCGCAGCAGAATATATAAATTCCCCAGCATCAAAATAATCGCCAGATTCGGCAATTTCGTTCGAAAATTTAATTGAAGAGGAGATCATTTCTCGATACAGCTTATTTCTCTCGTGTGGCTCTGTTATTACTTCGATCTTCGATAAAGATTCTCTCAATTTTTCTATAAAATCCGCATAATCAGTATACTCCCCTTCTTCAAGAATCTCAAAATCATCTCATAAAATCTATGGACTATTTAATGGTAATTTAACTAAAAATAAAAACAAATGGGTTTTTAATTACACATATTTATCGAAATATTTTGAATTTGTTGTCAAAAAATTAACGTCAAAAAGTGTATCGTTAGATGTTGAGTATTTATAGCTAACAGTTACTAAAAATATACCCAAATTTGGACATATTATGTAGGACTATAACTGGAGTCCTTCGACCAAACACAGATATTTAGCCGAGTATCAACTAATACTTAAATTTCTTAATATTTTTCTTTTACCAATAAGCCTTGAGGCATTCAGATCAGAATCTACATATGTACCACAATGCTTACAATGAAACATTTTTCCATTTCTGAAGCCTTCTTCTCTGCAAACAGCACAAATATGAGAAGATTTATAAGCGTCAACTACAACAAATTCTATACTTTTCCTTAAAGCATTTTGCAAAGTCATGTATTGTACTTGCGAGAAAAACCAATGAGTCTGCCAAAATGCAATCCAGCTTCCTTTTTCCGATTTTTTTGAATGTTTTGACCAACTTAACTCTTCTGCTTTAATTCTATTTGCCCCGTGATACTGAGCAATTCTGACGATTAATACAGACAGTCTATTAACGACTTCCTTATTTAACCGTTGAATTTTACTCCAGATGTACGATTCTGTTTTCATTCGATGATACCATTTTATATTGTTCCAATAATCGTTTGGATGTCTATTTTCGTATTCCATCCTTAGCTTTTGAACGATTCTATGTTCCCTTCTTAAATTAATGAGTCTTTGTTTTATGTTTGAAGGATTTAATTCTTTATTTTGCAAATAGACGAATTTGCCTGTAGTGTCGTCGAATTTTATATCAAATAAGGTTCTCTGATTAATAAAATGTCTCTTAATCTCGTCGTTATTTGATGGCTTTGATTTATCTCTCACTGAAAGCACAGCAAAATGTTTTATGCCTAAATCTACTGAAACCTCTATGTTGTTGTTCTGTTTATTCTGAGGTATATGATTTCTGTCCATTTTTTTCTCAAATGGTTGGCATAAGATAAGCTTTTTGCCTTTAAGAGAGATAACGGGATTTCTTAATTTATATTCCTTCTTTAAAAACTCACGAAACCGTTTTTGCTGATTTGTATTTAAGTTCAATACATATTCCTTACCTCTTTTTTTAATTAAACCGAAATTAATTGAAAAAGAATCTTTGTTAAATTCGTAAATATATTCAGTCATAACCAATGGAATTGAAAGGCTCTTAATTTTTGGTATTGATGTTATACTATATATTTCAGAGCTAATTTCCTCTAATTCTTTTTTTAGATTATTTGTGATAGTATTTATAGACACTATTCGTAAGAGTAAAGATTTTAACTCCGCTTTAGCACGATTTACTAGTTTAGAAATCGTATATTCTTTAAAACCGTTAAAATCTAACGATTTAACAGAAATTCTTGAAAGGTTTGGTTTAAAAATGTGTTTTGATAGATTTAAATTTGGATTCTGAACCAAATTTTTTAAATAATTTACAAGTTGCTCTAAAACTTTAATTTTTAACGATTTATGTAGTATTAAAGAGTACTGCTGAGATTTGGTAATTTGAACTTTATCAACTTTTCTATTTCTAATCTTTTTAAAATCATCAATCTCTAGAATAGAGTAATCGTTAAAGAGATTATTCACAAATGAGACTAAACAGTTATCTCCATGAATCTTTTTATATAATAATCGTTTTTTGGCTAATTTAGTAGTATCGGTCTTTATCTTCTGAATAAATAGCTTTAAGAGATAATCTTGAGGATTTAAATTTTGTCTCGAACGATTATTAACAACTTCTTTAGAAATTTTGGAAAAAAAATCGTCTAGCAACTCATTTGAACTATTTTTATTAAACGCTATAAAATCAATTAACTGTTCAATCCCTTTTTTTAGAATTATATCCATTCTTTTACGAGAGAATAATATATTCCTTACCTGTCCAATATGATTTATAAGATATTCGTTGGAAGGATTGTCGTAATCGCCTAGTACATTTTTTCTGTGTTTAAAGTTGAAATCCGATAAAAATTCTTGAAATATTTTTTTTCCTGATAAAAATGCCTCTAAAATGTAGTATTTATCAATCACAGTAATTTTTTTACTTTCTGAATAATCCCATACTTCCCTACTCTTATCCGAACTTAATAACAAATTAAGGTTAGAGATTATTTTTTTTAATCGTTCGTTTCTTATTATCCAATTTCTAACCGCATAAAAAGGGTATTGAAGTGCATTTTGTTTTGCTCTTTCAATTAATTTGGTAGATTTATCATAATTTGATTCGAACTTGCTTAAATTTCGAGAAGGATCGTTTGGATCACTGTAATAATCGTAAATATATCTCCGAATCCTTTTTTTGGCAGAAATGAGTAATCGTTCGTTAGAATTAATTTTTTTAAAATCTATCTTTTCCTTTTGAGATACTGTTAATATAAAATTTGGGTTTTGATATGATTTATTGTATATAATAGACGGATTAGCTCTGATCTCATTTATGAAAAATTCTATATATTTATTTTCAATGTCTCTGAACTTTATTATTTGTTTTCGAATATTGTCAAGTACAGATTTATCGGGTGGGATTAGCGCAAATTTTCTCGATATTATTCGATTAACAGCCTTTTTACGAAAACGCCATGTTAAGTTCAAATATTTTGCTATTTTTTTTACTAAAGCTATAGATGTACCGGCATTTTCAGCGATTTGCTCATAAGTTAAGTTTCTATAAAAGGAAGTTATCATTCTGATAATTTTTGAATATAAATCAACTTCTGCAATTTTAGGTTTAGATATTGGTTCATTTATTCTCTTAAGGATCTCTTTTGAGGTGAGAACTCTATTATTATTTCTAATTACTTTCCATATTGATTCTTGTTTTAATTTACTCAACTCCATATTTGCAACCTTCTCATTAATCTAATCAAGCTCTCTGATATAACTTATACTCTCCTCTGTCGTAATTATAAGATCTTAATATATCTTTGGTAATTCTTGCAGATGAATGACAATAATGTGTATGTAATAATGGATATTTGGATTTCCATTCGTTATAAAAATTTTTTCTAATCATTGGATAAGAGGAATAGTCGTAATATGTATTACCTTTCTTGGAAACTTTCCTAAAAAGAGGATTTTCGATACACTTATCTATTAAAAAATTGACAGAATCTTTAAAACAATTAATAGTATACACAATTTTCTCGTATTTCCTTTTAGTGAGTTTCAAAGATTTTATCTTCACTGTTTTTATTACTTTCAAAAGAAATACCATCAATCGTGTTGAATAAACTAAAATTATAAGCTTATTAGAATGTCTGACTATTTAAATTAAAGACCCTAACAAATTTTTGAATTTTATATTTTTCAATTAATTTATGAACACTTTTTTTAAATATATATATTTGAAAAATGTCTAAAGAGTAAAATCAGAGTCCCATATGATTTATGGAATCGTTCTGAATTCAGTAAGAAAAAACTGAAATTTTTATGAAAGTATTGATATTAAAAATAATTAAATAAGGAAAGGAAACGGATCTCAAGAATATCAATTGTTTATTATTAGGTATTATTTGAACTTGTAAGCCATTAACAGAAGACAATATATATATATATAAATTGATATCTTATTATTAACTACAAATAAATTTTTAAGTAAAAGAAATATAAAAAAATTAAAATAAAAATTAAAATAAAAGGTGCCCCTATTGAAACAAGTAAGTGAATTATTGGAAACAGGAATTTATGAAGTCTTTACGCCCGAAAAAGAAATGACCGTTGCGGATTTATTGAAAGAGTTAAATTTGGAGAATAAATATTTTGGAATCTTAGTGGATGGCAAAAAAGCCGAACCAAGCACGAAAATTGACTCAAATTCAGAAATTGTTATTCTTCCGCACATTGCCGGCGGGGCGTAAAAGGAAAAAGTAAAAAATATTTTTTTTCTCACTCTTTTTTTAAAGTTTCCTCAATTTATATAATTTTTAGAGGTATTTAAGATAAGTTTCTAGTTGAAATTTTTTTAAGAAAATTATTTTGTTAAATAGAGAAACTAAATAAACACGAAGATCTTGTTCATTTTTGCCGTTTACAATTCACCAATGTCGAAATAGATCTAAGTGAGATAGTTTAAAGAAAAATTTAAGTTACTTTTTGACTCTTTTTTTATTTTTAATTTGTTAAAAAATATTGGATTTTATAAGATTTAATGTAAATTCATATTTAATGACAATCACTGAAAATTATGCGTATGATATTGCTAAGAAATTAGCCTTCCCTCGCTTAATTGGTTCTGAAGGGGAAAAAAAGGCTATTGAACTTGTGGTAGAAGAATTTCAAAAAGTAGGATACGATTTGATCCATCGCGAGAAATTTAAAACCTCATTTCGCAGTTGGATTATCGTGAGATACATGTTTCTCCCATTTGGTGTCCTTCTTATTCTATTGGCGTTATCTTTTTATATAAACCCTTGGATTACGTTAGGATTAGTAGGTCTGAATTTTATCTTGCTTTTTAAAGCTCTGGGACTAGCTACAAGCGATAAAATTATTTTTGCAAAGAACGAGGATAAAAACTATGAAACTGAAAACCTCTATGTGGAGTTAAAAAGTAATAATTCTAAGGCTAAAATCGTTTTCATGGGTCATTTGGACTCTAAATCTCAAACTTTTTCAAGTTCGACGCGAATTCTTATTTTCTTAGTTGCTGCTTTTGGTACTTTAATAATGTTGATTTTATACCTCATTTTATGTATTGTAAGAATCTTTGTACCATTTAATATTCTCCTGTTAAACCACATTCTTCTATTCATTTGTGTAAGTATTGCTATAATTGGAGCCCTTAACATTTTTAATAAAACGGGTAATGTATCTCCCGGTGCGTTTGACAATGCGTCCGCTGTAGGAACGGTAATTGAACTTGCCAAATATTTTAAGGAGAATCCTGTTGATAATGTCGATCTTGTATTCTTAACCCCTAGTTCTGAAGAGTTAAACTTAGGAGGAGCAAAGGATTTCATGTCAAAACATAAAGAAGAATTTGATAAAAATTCGACATATTTTATTAATTACGATCTCATAGGAGGCTCTGAATTAATCACGATAGTCACCTCGTATGGAATTCCTCGAAAAACCTCGTCAAAGAAATTAAACGATTTATTTCTTAAAAGTGCTAAAGAATTAGGAATTAAAGCTAAAAGCGTTTATTTACCTACAGGGGCTTGGTCAGATTACATGCCGGTTGTTAAACACGGATTTGAAGCGTGTTGGATCGGTTCTCAACCAGGTTTGAAGTATGTCCATACTAAAAAAGATAACATGAGTTTAGTATCTAAAGAGGGTTTAAAAAACACGCTTTTATTAACCATAGAGGTCGTAAACAAGATAAATAACGAATTTAACTAAAGACCACTCGCTTGCGTCGCCATTACGGTAATAACATCTTATTTGGGGTGAATTCCAATTATCTCTATTCGCTTCAATTAATGTGAATTTATCACTTCTGCATTCCTAATAATACTATTTCCACTTTTCAAGAATATGAAAGAAAAATTGCGTAATAGGTCTTTATATGTTGCTAAAATAAAATAATATTTTTAATCTAAGTTTTTTAAATCGATGATTTTTCATTTCTCAAAATTAATTAATAAAATCTCTTATTAACATGATAAGTTTTTAAAAACTTATTTTATCTTAAAACAAAAGAAAGAGAAGACTACAAAAATGAGCGAGCAAATTGAAGGAATAATATTAGAGCAAAGCCCCTTATTTTTAAACAGAGACGAGGAGATGAAAGGTTTCCTTTTGAAGCATTTTGAGAACTTATTTGAAGATTATAAATTATTAAATCTGGATAGATTTGACATGAGCGAGAGAATTTTAAAGGCGGGATTTCATAAGGAATTATCTGGGTGGCTCAATATTTATAAAAATATTGTTATTAGCTCACATTTAATTGAAGCAGGTAAAAAGAAACGATATGATTATAAATTCTATTTTATAGAAGAAAAATTAGACGAAGAAACAATCGAGTTAATTACAGATGGTCTAAATGAAGTTGAAAGTCTTAAACGCAAATTTAAATTTGAAGAAGCGATCGCAAAAGTTGATGAAATGTTAAATCTTATTAAAAATAAGGAAGATAGAGTGTTCAATTTAAAATTATACCATGCTCGGACGGATGTTATTGATGCTGAGATCGAGTACAAAAGATTAATGGCTAGATTAATTGAATTAGAAAAAATAATAAAAGTCGATATAAAAATTGAAGATCTAGAAAATGACGATTTAAACTTTTTTATCGAAAATTGCGAAGAGATCGTTCAAATTTCTAAAGCCCTTAAGAAAGGACCTTTAATAAGAAAATATTCAAGTATATTAGAGAAGTCTAAAAATGAGATAAAATTAAGAAGAGATTTAGCAAGATTGGAACAATATATTTTGCAAAATAGAGAAAGAAAAAATTTCATTGCTGCGATAAATGATTGTGAAAATATAATTAAGTTAGCTACTGATAACGCTAAAACTGAATTAGCTGAGAAATATACTCAAATTTTAAAAGAAATTAATGAAGAAATTGAAAAAATTAAAAATAATATAGAAATTGCCATGGATGAGAGCGCAAAATTGATTGAAGATTCAAACTTTGAAGATGCTTTTTCAAAAATCAATTTCGCTTTAGAGCTACTAGATATCACGCAGTTTAAAGGTTATGAGAATTATGAAAAGAGATTGTTAGAAAAAAGGACCGAATATATCAATATTCAAGAAGATCGTTTAAAATTAGCTAAAGACATTACAGAGTTAGACAATAAATTAAAACAAAAAATTGAGAATAAAAAACTTTTTTCAGCTAAAAATTATTGCGAAAGATTAATAGAGTTATCGAAAGAAAATAATAAAGATGAGTTAGTAAACAATTATATGCTATTATTAGAGCAAATCAATAAAGAAATAGACGAGTTAAAGGAAAAGATTGAAGATGAAATTAAAGAGAGCGAAAAATTAAGCGAAAATCTCTATTTTGAAGAAGCAATTTCCAATATTAATTCTATGCTCAAAATCATTGGTGAAAACCTTCCTGCATATAGGATAAAACTAGAAAACACCAAGAATATTATATTAAAAGCAGAAAATGAATATAGACAACTTGAACGTGAAATTGACGAGTTAAATGAAGTTTTAGGGGATTATCTAGTTAGGAAAAATTTTACTGCTGCAATAGAAATTTGTGAAAAAATCATTAATATATACAAACAGCATCGAGCAGCATCAAAGTTAATAGACAACTACACGACTATTTTAAACCAACTTACAAACAAAGTGGAAGAAATCAAAAAAGGTATTGAAATTCTTTTGGAAGAAAGTTATTCTCTCGTCGTCGAATATCTGTTCAAAGAAGCCCTCTCTAAAATCGCAAATGGAATGGATTTAATAGGGGAACAAGATCTTCCAGAATATTCCAGAAAATTAAAAATTAGAAAAGAACAAATTTTTGAAGCTCAAGAAAAATATATTAAATTTACCGCCGATGTTGAAGATTTAGAAAAACAGCTTGAAGTTAATCTTGAAAATAAAAATTTAGTTATGGCACTAAATAAATCCGATTTATTAATAAATATTTATGAATCCTTAAATCAACCCGAATTAATCAAAAAATATACTGACATTTATAATGAAATTAATAAAGAAGTTGGGGAGACCAGAAGTAAAGTCGATACAGTTATAATTACTAGTCATAAATTAAGCGCTAATTTTGAATTTGAAGTAGCTATTTCAAATATTGATAAAATGTTGAAATCTATGGAAGAACAAAATTATCCAGATTTAAAAAGAGCGTTAGAAAATAAAAGACAAGAAATAATCTCTCTCGAAGTGAAATATAAAAAATATCTAACTCAGATTGAAGAATTAGATAAAGAACTTGAAGATAATATTAAAGAAGAAAATTATGTTGCTGCATTAAATATTTGCGAAGAGATCATCCATATTTCTGAATTAAATAATAATCAAGAATATATTAAAAAATACAAAAACAAACTTAAAGAGATCAAAAGCGAATTTCAAAAATTTTCGAAATTAAAAAGCTCGTTGGCGAAGGGAGCTATAAAAGTAAAAGGCTCACTGGCGAAGGGATCTACAAAAGCAAAAAGCTCATTGACGAAGGGAGCTATAAAAGCAAAAAGCTCACTGGCGAAAGGAGCTATAAAAGTGACGAAAGGAGTATCAAAAATTAAGATACTAAAAGAGAAACCATTAAAAAAGGAGTTATTAGCAGAACAAGCAAGATCTGAAATAAGAAAATCTAAAACATCATGTATTCGAAAAGGTTCTAGCTTTTATCCTTATATTAGATGGACGCCAATTCGTAGATTAATGAAGGATGCAGGTGCACATATAGTAGCTTGTAAAGCTGTAATTGAGTTAATAGAGTGGATGGGTACTGCAGCCGAAACAATAACAAAGACAGCGTTAACGCTAACAGAACATGCCAAAAGAAAGAAAATATCTAAATATGACATATTATTTGCTGTGAAATACCTCAAGTCATAGCTTTCTATAAACTAACTCGTATTTAAAACTTATTTTGTTTTTTCTCTTAATTTTCTTAATTTTCTCGGTTTTTTTCAAATGGGTTAGCAAAATAACTTTGTGTTTGTAATTGAAAAACTGATTTTAGTACATTAAAGCATTTCACCCTTTAAATGTTCAATATCCTTATGAATTTCCATTGCATCCGGAGATTCGCCTAATCCGAGCTGATTGAGCAATGATAGTGCTTTTTCATACATTTTTAAAGCCTCGGAAAAATCTTTTAGACGATGATACATTGATCCAATATTTCTGAGACAAAATGATTTACTTTCTAAATCATCTAACTGCTCAAAAACTTTAGATGCATGTTCGTATGATTTTAGTGCTTCGTTATAATTTTCCTCCTCTTGATAAAGACTGCCAATGTTATTAAAAATAATAGCTTTCCCTGACAAATCTCCTAATAATTCGTATAATTTTAAAGCTTCTTCATATTTTTTCAGTGCTTTGTGATAATTCAACTAGTCTTGTTCAAGGTTACCTATATAACCAAGAGTTTCGGCTTTTTTTATTAAAATATCCGATTTTTTATCTAAATCTTCTGATTTATTACATAAATTGAGTGCATCTTCATATCGTTTCATGGCTTTATAAAAGTTTCCTTGCATCCTATAAACTGCCGCCATATTATGAAGTATACCGGTTTTTCCCATAAAATCATCTTGCTCCACACAAATCTGAAGAGATGTTATATATTTTTTCAATGCTTCTGAATAATTTGCTTGGAGAAAATAAATACTCCCGATATCGTTAAGAATCCGGGCTTTTCTTTCCAAATTTTCTAATGCTTCGGCGATTTCTAATGCTTCTTCATACAAACTCAACGCCTCAGAAAAATTGCCTTGGACACGATTTATATCACCTATATCTCTAAGTTCATTAACTTTCTGTATCTTATCCCCTATTCGACTTTTCAAAATATCAATAGCCTTTTTAACTTTTTTTGCTTTTGTAGAATTACTCAACCCCAATAAATGGCAAAATAAATTTTAGAATAATAAATGGCAAAATAAATTATGTTGGTTCCACATAGACCTCTCCTTCTCTAATTTTACCATTACACCATCTGAGTAACCGAGTTCCGTATTCGTCTAGGAAGTTCTCTCGAACGACGAAATTGATAATATCTGAATACATAATTCTTCTCGTTCCTTTAATTATGTAGCTCAATTTGTCCACAATTTCTTTTAGTAATTTGATGTTTGTAAGAGTTTTAATTTTTTCAGCTATGCCAATATTCTGACTCATTTTTATTACTTAACTTTCGATTAAAATTATTTTTACATTTTTGAAACCATTATGATTTTCTATATTGACAATTTTAAAGCACTATCTTTTCTTAAAGCGATTTTAGTAAAACCTTAAAAAACGAATTTTCGTAAGAAAAATTACAACTTTTTATACTCTTGATTAAAAAATTAGATAAAATTAAACGATACGAGAAGATGTCCAAAATAATCCATCTAGGAAATAAAGAATTAGTTGAAAGCTCTAAAGAAATAAAAGAGGATATAAGTTCAGAGAATTCGATGGGAAATATCGTAAGTTCGTATTTTGTTAAAAAATTTTCTACGACAGATAAAGAAAAAGAGTTTCAAGAGTTTATTTTTAATTCAAAATAGACAAGCGTTTGTTGATTTAATCAATTTTTTCTTTATTTGGTTCACTAAATTTAAACATCAAGAAGTATTAAACAAAAATCTATATGAGTTAGATGATTTGGTTTAGTGCGGATTTTCACTTATCTCACGCGAACATAATTAAATATTGCAACCGACCTTTTGATTCTGTGGAAGAAATGAACGCAACAATTGTTAATAATCTCATTTATACTTTAGAAAAAGGGGACACATTCTATTTTTTAGGTGATTTGACTTTTAATAGTAAATTAATTCGTCCGTTCTTTACACTTTTTAAAAAAATCGACATACATTTTATTTTAGGAAATCACGATGGAACATTAGTTCAGAAATACGCTAAAAAGTATTGTAAAGATGTTTCGTATTTTAAAAAAATAATAATTGATGAGGTATCTATTCTTTTGTTTCATTATGCGTTAAGAACTTGGGATAATGACTCTTGGCAATTATACGGTCACTCTCATGGAAAACTTGAACCACATGAAAAGCAGTTCGATGTTGGAGTAGATAATAATTATTTTTTTCCTATCTCGTTCGATGAGCTTCTTAAAATAATGGAGAAATAATTTATTTCATGATTTACAAACTTTCTTTTTTACAGCTTTTAATTTGTAACAAATAATTAAAAATAACTTTAGATTTTTTAATATTGCTGCAATTTCTAATTTAATAGATAATGGACAGTCATAAGAAAAATACAATCTGTGAAAAATGATTACCTATCAATTATTTGATTTATTTTTAAAAATGAATCCGTTCTTTAGAAGAAAACTAATTAAAATAAAAGATATTCATAGATGGATAAAAGATTTAAAAATAGACAAGCATCTTGAAAAAGAAGCTAATTTAAAAATTTTTTTAGAATATCTCCATCGCGAAAATATAATCAACCCCTTTTTCAAAATCGAGTTTCCAGTTGAGCATAAATTTCATACACACTGGATGGGTATGCCTAATTTAACTAATGATATTAGTTCTCATTCATGGGAAGAGGTTTATAAAGAAAATCTTATTATCTTTTTTGATAATGAGCAAGAAAGATTAAAAAAATGGAATCATAAAAGGATTAAGAGAAAAGTTGAAGAGAATTTATATGCTCTTGAAGAAAGTGTCTATTATTATCATCCTATCCAATTTGTTCAGCTGCTCTCAATAATATTTCACATGAAAAAGATTAATCCTAATCTTTTATCAATAAAAACCTATTTTGAGTATTACTGGGAAAGATTTTTTGAATTTGAAGGGGATTCTTTCGTGAAAAATATTAAAGAAATTATAAACAAGCAAAATAAATCTATTCAAGAATATATACATGATATCCGTAAAAAACAAAACTTTACGATTTATGAAAAAATACTTCCAAGATTTTTTTGGCTTACACCTGAAGTGTTTCAATTATGGATAAAACTAGAAGCAATCTTCTCCTCAAACTTTTATATTCCTTCTCATTTAAAAGCTCCAGTTCAAATAAAGCGCAATATTATTAAAGAAAATGATGTAAATGATGCATACAAAAAAGATATTTATGATAGGAGAGAAAAATTTGAAAAGATTCAAGAATTTTTTAGTTCTGAAGAAGTTAAAATAATAATATATCTTTTAGATGTTTTTGAAGAAGAACATGATTTTGAAGGTCTTGATAAATGGTTTGATTTAATCATACAAATCAATAAGTCAAAGAAAAACAAATTAAAGGGATTTTTATCATTTTATGCAAATATATTTGAAATAATCAGAATATTAAAACTTGCTCTATGGTATTTAGAACCAGATGCGGAAAAAAAGAAAAAGATTAGACCAGAATATTTTATATAGGAAAAATTTATATATAGGAAAATTTTACTACTTTTACCGAAATTTTTGTATAAAATTGTATAAATTGCGAAAATAAATAATAAATAATAAATAAATAAAGAAAACCAAAGTTAAAAGGTGAAATAATGAATGAGTGATCAAGATGAGCAAGTAACGAGAAAAATCGAACGCCGTGAACATGTGCGGCTATCCGAACCCAGAATCCTTCCCCTGAATAGAGATGAGTTTGCCAAACAAACGAAAGATTTTTTGTTAAATAAATCAGAATGGGATAAATTGGTGAAGGAGACCATGGAAGGGATAAAAGATTTATATTCACAGATCCCATACCTAAATGTGTTTGCTACAACCGCAAGATATAAAGAACTACGTATAAGATCTACGACTTTTAACAGCCATATAATGAATAAATCATCGCTACCCGATCGGGATAAAGAGATACTCATTCTTCGTATGGCATGGATCTGCCATTGTGAATATATGTGGGGTCATCATGTTATACGCGGAAAGATGGCTGGTCTTTCTGATGATGAAATCAGCCGTATCATGGAAGGACCAGACGCCGATGGATGGGCTCCTTTTGATGCGACATTGCTTTGTGCGGTTGACGAGCTCTATACAGACACCTTTATTACCGACAAAACTTGGAAGACTCTGGCTGAACGGTATAATACACATCAGCTCATGGATTTAGTCGCCACTGTGGGTTTTTACAATAATTCAGCCATGTCGCTCAATACTTATGGCGTTCAACTGGAAGAAGGAGTTAAAGGATTCCCAGAATGAGAATATATTGATGAGAATTTTATTATTAAAATCTTGAATTTATTTTCTCTTTTATCTCTTTTTTTCTGAATTTTTTGCCATAGGTCGTTTTCGAACTGTTCCTTTAGAAAATTTTGGAGAATTTAGAAGAAGAAATATGAGATGTAAGGGAAGTTTTCCTTTCTGAACGAAAGTTAAATTTATATATGGAGAAATTTATATATGAAAAAATAAAGGCATTAGGCATATCTTACAAATTCTTTGAAATTCTCAACTATAAAGAACTTTAAATTTATTAAAAATGTAGAATTCATTAAAAAAAAAAAATAAAAAATCAATTTAGGTTAAATTAGATTATGGAATTATTTAATGAAATTGAAGAAAGATTTGTTAAAGTCAACGGAATTAAACTCCACACCGTTTTAATTGGTTCTGGTGAACCTTTAATGTTACTGCACGGTTTTCCGGATTTTTGGTACGGCTGGAAATATATTATTTTAGGACTAAAGGACAAGTATAGATTAATCGTTCCTGATATGAGAGGATACAACACTTCTGATAAGCCAGAGGGCATTGAAAACTATACTTTAGAGATTTTGGTTGAAGATATCCGTTCTCTGAGCGATGCGCTAAGTTTGGGTAAGTTTTCCCTTGCCGGACACGATTGGGGTGGACCTGTAGCGTGGGGGTTCGCCGAGAAACATCCAGAATTATTAAGAAAATTGATACTTTGCAATGGACCCCACCCAATAGTAATGGGAAAAGCAATTGGTAAACATAAAGCTCAACAAAGAGCTAGTTCCTATATATTAGAATTTATAAAACCTGATAGCGCAAAAATACTTATGGATAACGATTTTAAAATTTTAAAAGCAATTATGAATATGGATATCCAAACTTTAAGAAGTCTTTTTGGAGGACCAACAGTAGAGAACATTTCTGAATTACCAAAAAGAGAGAAACGACTTAGTGAGTTTGATATGCAAAAATATGTAGAAGCATGGTCTCAACCAGGAGCGGTAAATGCAGGGTTGAATTATTATCGCGCGACCGTTAAGTTTATGTCCAGATCTAAAGCCTGGACTGGAATAATAAATGTTCCGACCTTGGTTATTCACGGTATGAAAGATATTGCTTTAACCCCTAAAATTTTAGAAGGTTTGGAAGAATATGTAAAGGATTTAAAAATTGTAAAAATTGAAAACGCTTCTCACTGGGTAATGGTCGACGAGCCAGAAATGGTTATTTCAAGCATTAAAGAGTTTTTAGGTTGAAAAACTTGCAATTCTAATATTTTTTTTACTATTTTTCAAATTTTTTTTATTTATTTACTCTGATTTATTATTATTTTTGATAACTTTTATTTTTAACAAATCTTTAGCTAGAATAGTGTTTGGGAATATTTCTTTTGCGTCTTCAAGTAATTTTTGCGCATTTTCTTGATATCTTGAAGAAATATGAGTTAATATCAATTGTTTTGCGTTCATTAGTTTTGCGACATTCGCAGCATCAACGCTGGTTGAATGCATTTTTTCTTTAGCAGCTTCCGATAATTCTTTTCCGAAAGTTGCTTCGTGTATTAAAATATCGGAATCTTTACCTAAATCTATTAAAGTTTCACAGGGCGTCGTATCTCCCGAATAAGTTATTTTTACACCAGGTCTTTCGTATCCCACTATCCCCTCTTTTCTAGGGTCAATAACTTTTCCATCAATTTCAATTTCTAATCCTTGCTGTAATTTTTTCCAAACGCGGCTTTCGGGGATTCCTAATTCTCTTGCTCTTTCGGGATTAAATTTACCATATCGAGGTTTTTCTATGAAGGAATATGCAAAGGTAGTAATTGAATGATTAACTAAAGCATAGTTTATAAGATATCTGTTAGTTTCGTGAATTGTATTATTATTTAAATTTTCTTCTTTTTTAGGGATTTCCGAATCTAATCCTTCAAATTCAATTAAATTATTATTGATGTGGTCAATTTCAATGATTTTAATTGGATAATTTGTTTTTAATCCAAGTATTTTTCTATGTAAAAACAAATAAATGAATAAATTTCGAGGTCCAAAAATAGTGACAGGAGCAGTTCTTTCGGCTAATCCAAATCGAAACAATAATCCTGGAAGACCTATGATATGATCTCCGTGAAAATGAGAAATAAGAATCTTTAATGGCTTGTTGAATTTTAATCCAGCGTCTATAAATCTGCGCTGAATATCTTCCCCACAATCGAATAATATGATGTGATTTTTAAATTTTAGTGCGGTGGAGGATAAATTTCGATTCTTAACGGGAATAGCCGCTGAAGAACCTAGGATAATGAGTTCCATTAACGTTCATTATGGTATTTTTTTTCTTAACTCAGAGATTTCTAATCTTTGTTGGGAAATTTGTTTGTTTAGATCTTCGATTATATTTTTCAATTCTCTCCATCTTAAAGCAACATGTGGATTTTTCGTCGGAGCCTCTTCAGAGAGCAGATCGATGTTTTTTAATTTCTTTCTTAATTCAGTTATTATTTGTTCCTGAGAACCATCCTGTAATCCCGACGCTATTTTTTCAATATGGGAATCGATAAGTTGATTTTGAAGTAATTTAATTTGACTGTTTGCCTTATTCAATTTTCTTTGTAACTCTCCCGTTAAATTAGTGATTGAAGTTTCCGATTTAGCATCATTATATGCTGAAATTGAATTTATTTGTGCTTCTTCTAAAATAGAAATCGTATTTTTCAATTCTACAATTCTTATTTCTCTTTCATTTAATTCAACTCTTAAATTTTCAATTTGCTTCTTTAGATCGTTAGGGTCAAATTCTTCTAATAACATACTTTCTTTAAAGATTTTTTTTTCGAGTTTAGCGAGTTTTTTTTTTATAGATTTTATTTTTCTCTTATGTGTTGCTATTTTTAATTGTTCTTGAAGATATTCTTTTAAATCTTCTATTGATGAGCTATTTGAAGCACATCCTCCACTTGATCTGGCAATCTCTAATTCTTTTTCCAATTCAGCTATTCTTAACTTTAACGAGCCAATTTCTTCTTTTTTACTCTCTTTTGTTAATTCTGATATTAATCTTTGTTGCTTGTTTATTTTATCTTGTAATTCTTTTATTAAGGTTTCAAGAGGCTCCTTCTTCTCTTCGATTCTTATTACGGTCCCATTACCAGATCTAACTAATTTTTCTAGCTCTAATTGAATACCGATCTTTTCTTTTCTTAGAAATCCCATATTATCTTTTAATTCTCTAATCTGTTTTTCTTTTTCTTTTAATTGATATTCCCATCTTGATTCTAATTTTTTATTGAGTTTCTTTTTTGAACCTTTTGAATCTTCTTCCAGTAAAAAACTATCTAATTTCATAATCGTCTCTTCTAATTGTTCAATTTTATTGAGATAACCGATGATTTCACGATCTTTCTTTTCTAAATTTGACTCTAATTTGTTAATTCTAGCTGTTAGGTCTTCTTCAGTCATCTTTGGAGCTCTACTTTTACCTTCTTATTGTTTAAATTTTTGTTATAATTTGTATTAAAATAATTTATTTAAAAATAGTATATTAATACTATTTTATAAATAATTGTAAGGTTCTTAATATATCTCAAAATCTTTTATGGAAAATTTATCTATTTTTTTCATAATTGGAATCAGACTTAGATGAATAAAAAGAATGCTAATTCCAAATAAGATTGAAATGATAATAAAAGGAACATGCAAAGCCGGTAAATGGACTCGTTCAACTAATAAAATTGAGTTCAACAACATTCCAATTCCTAAACTCAATAACAAAGAAGGAATAATAACGAACACCGCCTCTAAAAATAGGATTCTCTTTAAAGATTTCCTTTTAGAACCAAGGGCTCTCATTATTAAGAAATCCTTCATCTTTTCTATTAATCCTGCTTTCTGATAATTATATAACGAAAAAATGGAAATTAGGCCCATTATTACTATTAAAAATGTTGGAAATATTGATAAATTCGAAATATGATCTATATTTTTTTCAAAGATTTTATCTAAACGTTTATGTACAAAACCCTCACCTAGATTTTCATCTATTATTTCATCCAGTTCTTTCTTAATATCGTCATATTTATCGCTTTTTAGTTCTAACAAAACGAGGTTGACTTCATTTTCTGTTAAATCTAATTCGTCTCGAAACTCATCTAAACCCACATATCCCGCATAACCACTATAAAAGCTATCAATTACGACATCAGAAATGTGAAATGTATGGCCTAAATCTTCAAATCTTAAACTTTGATCCAGCGGGTGATCGAAGAAATTGTAAGCTAATCCATCTCCAATTGTCATGTTATCGTATGCATCGTCATCATCAAAAAATCTTCCTTCAATTTCAAAATCTTGAATCAAATTATCAGGATCCACACCGATAAAGGGAAAGTTTCCATCTCTTTCTTGACCAACTTCGTAATATCCACTGGTACTCCCTTCTCCAGTATAGACAATTCCTTTTACTTCTTCCACATCGCAAAACTTTATAAGTCTTTCATCTATTTGTTTTATCTCGTCAATCTCTTCTAGTTTATCGTCCATTTCTTCAAAATCAAATAAATATTTTGATTCTGTAAATTCTATGTCATCTTCATCTACAAATACATTTGGATTTGAATACATTTCGTACATCTCACAATAGTTATCAACTACATCTTCGTGACCAATTACAACAATATTTTCCCCTTGAGATTTTCTTATCCATTCCTGAGTAGAACTGTTTAAAACAAGACTACCTAATCCTAAAGTAAATATAATTAGGAAGATCAACGAGAAAACCACTAAAAATCTATAGTATTCTCCTTTTCTTCTCAATGTATTTACAATTGCGATTTTTACGTTAAATCCTATAGAGGAAAGCCATCTTGTGATAAATGTAAGTTTTTTAGTCGCATCGTAATTATATGGAATGTCTTTTGAAAACGTTTTTAATATTTTTTGGGCACCAATTTTTCTTAGTGTAAAACCAGTGATTATAAAAATTCCTACAGAGCAAGATATAAATAATATCAGAGTATACGCATAATCTATTTGAAAAACAATCGAAAATCCCAAAAAATTAAAAATTAAGGCGCATATAACCCAAGAAATTATCCCTATAACTAAGCCTATGAAAAAACCAATTAAAAAAATTATATAGGCTTCGAGAAGATAGAAGCTATATAATTTCCCTGGTAATGTACCTAATGCTTTCATAATCGCAATGTCTCTTTTTTTATGAATTATTAACGTTGTAGAAATAACAATCACAACTATAAACGCAAGAATAAAAACCAAAGCAAGGATTAAGGTGATAAATTGAGAATAGACTACATTGATCGCCCCAGAAAAATAATATTTATTTTTATAACTCTCTCGAGAACGATTTAAAACGAAAACATTTAATCCAAATGAAATTGAAAAATATATAAAAAATACCGCCAGCGCTATTATTAAGATTACAGTTAATACGTAAGGATAAGTTTGACTTTTTTTCCGAAAAAAATCCTTGAGGGCAAAATCTAAAGACATATTAAACAAAACCTAAAAAAATTTATTTCTTTTCCTTAGTTATAATATCTTCTTTAATTATTTTTCCATCATCAAAAGTAATGACTCTATCTGATAATTTTAACAAAAAATCGTCGTGTGTAGCTATAATTATTGTTTTTTTGCCTTCTTTTTTCAATTGATTGAAGAGATCTCTTATAAATTCACTTGTCTTTTTATCAAGATTAGCAGTAGGCTCATCGGCTAGTATAACAGGAGGATCGTTGGCTAATGCACGAGCAATAGCTACTCTTTGTTGTTCTCCAGCAGAAAGTTGAAATGGTAAGTGTTCTCTGCGTTCACCCAGACCTATTCTCTTTAATAAATTAACGGCGCGTTCTCTAGATTCCTCAAAAGTCATTCCCGCAAGATTCATAGGAAACATTACATTTTCCTCAGCAGTAAGAGTAGAAATAAGATTATAATTTTGAAAAATGAATCCGGAATTTATTAGTCTAAAAGTTGCTAAAGATTCTTCCTCCATATCACTTATTTTCACACCATGAGAGTAAATCGTTCCTTCCCCGGAGTCTAATCCTCCAATTAAATTTAACAAAGTCGTTTTACCAGCACCAGAAGGTCCCTTAATTGCAACAAATTCCCCTTCTTTTATTTTTATAGAGACATTATCAACTGCTCTTACAATGTATTCTCCAATATCATAATCTTTTACTAAATCTTGAGCAAGAATTACGATATCTCCTTTAAGAAGATTAATTATTTTATCTGCTTCTTGATCTTCTTTAAGTAATTCCTCTTCTTCTATCTTCTTCAGAGCATCTTTCTTTTTTGACACATTATATACAAATTTTTAAAAGATTTAAAATTCAGTCTTTTATCAGTGGAAAATTTGCTTTATTTTTTTTTGACAAATTTAAAAATTAAATTTAAATAGTATTGTAACAATTTTAATACATAAGGGAGAACTCGAGAAATAATAAATAATATCCCCTAATTGCTAATTAAAGTAGTAACTAACCTTTATACATAAATCTAAAACTCATAATAATGTTTTAGAGCTTTATTTTCTCGAATCTCCCTTTCTTTTTTTTTGTTTCAATGATTTTCTTTTATTTCTTTTTATAAGCATTTATAAATTATAAGATGATTTTTAAGCTAAATTATACTATGTTTTCTAAAAGTGTTTAGAATAGTTAAATTATAATAAGAACTTTAAAATTTTTACTTTAATCATTGTAATATAGTAAACTAAATTAAAAAAAATTTAGGAGGTTTTAAAAGTGAGTAATAAAGATAGCATAGAAATTGAGGTTGCCGAGGAATTAGATACAAGAAGATTATTTTGCCCTGAACCTTTATTTGAAGTGAGAAACTTATCAGAGACTCTTGAGATTGGGCAATGCTTTAAGGTTTTAGCAGATGATCCTGCCGCTGAAGAGGACTTAACTCGATGGGCAAAAAGGACGGAAACTGAGATTTTAGAATTCGTAAAAGATGGTGAAGATCTAATATTTTATTTTAAGAAAAAGAAATAATTTATGAGGTGAAAAAAAAATGGGTGAAGAAAAACATTTGTTATATGTACAAACAAGCGACAATCCAGAGCGTCAATATTCTCCTTTAGTTTTAGCACAAACGGCAAAAGCGATGGATATTAAAGCAACAGTTTATTATTTAGGCACAGGTTTAAGAATCTTAAAACCAGGAGAAGCTGATAAAATAAAAATAGGAGCATTTCCTAGTGTTAAAGAAATGATTGATAAAAGCTTAGAAGCGGGCGTTGAAATATTAGTTTGTGAAGCATCTAAACGAATGTTAGGCTGGGAAGAAGTAGAATTGATCCCTGGAGTTAAAATTGTAGGAGCTGCTACTTTAAACGATTTAGTATTAGAAGCAGATGGAAGTCTGTTTTTTTAATTTTACTTTTCCTTTTTTTGATTTGTTATACTGCTATACTTTTTTTCTTTATGACTTGACTTTCAAAGATATGATTTTCAATTTTTATCTTTTCTTTCAAATAAATTTTGTCGGAAACCTTAAGAAGAATAATCTTTTGTATAGTAGTGGCAAATAAAAAACATATTTTTGACTTAGAAGTCATTAGCTCTTAA
>JAUWBH010000014.1 GCA_030605085.1 Promethearchaeota archaeon
TTTCCCTAACCCATTATCGAATATCACGGTTCGAGGATTGCATCCATTCTTGCTCAATCGCTTGCCGCACTTAAGACATGTGTTTCCATAATATAGACCGTTCCATCCCTCTTCATTCCTAAATGATATGGATCTCCGTTAAAAAGTGCCATTCTACTCTCTATTTCGGATGGTAAACTGTCATCTGTAGGTTCAGGTAATTCTGGAAAAAATTTATTAAGGGTAATTTGTTCTATCTTAATGGGAGTTAATTTTTCTCTTAATTTTGATATTTGCATATTTAAATTATGGGAAAAGCTCCCTATAAATCTTTCCCTTATTATAAATTACTTTTCGCGGGAAATTCTAACTGTTTAATCTATTTCTACTGGAAAATCTATCCGTATCACGATCTTGATGCATTTCAGGATCAAATCCTTTCGTCATCACTGGATTTTGCAACCATCCATATTTAAACATTTAAATAGAAATAAATACATATATTAAAATTATACTTTAAAAAAAATCTCATTTAACAAAAAACTCAAATCTTAAAAAAAAATAATTGAATTAAAATTTTAATAAAATAAAAATTTAAAGGTGAAATTATGAACGAAAAAAATTTATTAGCGTTAGCGATTATAGGCGTTCTTATTGGAGCTATCGGGCTAGGGCTTGGAGCGTATTCTACAACACAAATTCAAACGGGAGCAGCCCAAGGACCATCGGGAGACGATGGAGACGATGGAGACGATGGAGACGATGGAGACGATGAAACGGATGTAGAAGAGCCCGCAAATATGTATTATTGCTCTTCCCAATCTGAAATTGAAGGTGCGTTAGTTACAATCGGTACCGGTCATGGTACAATTATTATAACGGAGAATATTACGCTGAGCTCAGAAATAAATCTTGATGGCGGAGGTCGTTATATTATCCGAGGTGCTGGTCCTATTACACTTAATCGCAATGCGGATGACGAAACATTCAATGTTACGAACGTGCAATCCTTGACTATAGAAGATTTAAGCATTGACGCAAGTGATACTACATCATTAACATCATCAATACACATAGAAGAAGGGAACAATAATACTGTTTACATTCAAAACATTCACACTGGTGGTGGTGGTCAGGGTCGAGGATTTTATGTTAATTCTGAAAATGTCTGGATACAAAACTGCTACATTAATGGTTTTTACTACGGGATTTCTTTAGGGCCTAGTAGTGCAAATTGCCATATTCTTGATAATTCAATATTTGATACTATTGTTACTGGCGCAAATACCGCATACGGTATTAGTTTATCCAATTCCAATTACAATACGGTTACCGGTAATATGGTTGAAGATCTTTATTCTACTAATAGTCTTGTATATGGTATTTATTTAGATAATTCCGATTCCAATACACTTACCGGTAATAGTGTTAATAATATTACTTCTACATATGAAGATAAACCAGCACATGGTATTCGTTTATACTCTTCCTCTCATAATACGCTTAGTGGTAATGTGGTTAAGGATATTGAAGCTGATAGTAGTTACGCATACGGTATTCGTTTAACTGATACTTCCGATTACAATACACTTACTGGCAATAGTGTTGAAGATATTGATTCTGTTAGTGGTGTTGCAATAGGAATTTATCTGTACAGTTGCGATTACAATACGCTTACTGGCAATAGTGTTAATGATATTGATTCTGTTGATAGCAACGCAAACGGTATTTGGTTAGCCTATTCCTCTCATAATACGCTTAGTGGTAATAGTTTTAATGATATTAGTTCTGGAACTGGTCCGTTTATTAATAATGCATACGGTATTCGTTTATTTTCTAATTCCCATTACAATACGATTATAGGGAATACGGTTGAAGATATTGATTCTATTGATGACAAGGTTTACGGTATATATGTGGACACTAGCGATAACAATACGATTATAGGGAATACGGTTGAAGATATTTATTCTGCTTCTGATTTTGGATATGGAATTTATGTGTATATTTCCGATTACAATGCGGTTTTAGTGAATATAATTTATTTATGCACGACTGATACTATTTTAATAACTGGTGGCACGGGGAATATTGCTGATCATAATATTCCTGAATATATTGTTCCTTAGTGTATATTATTCCTAATAGAATTCAAATTTAAATTTATACAATTTTTTTTTTTTTCTTTATTCTTTAAAATTCAAATTTCTGTTTAATTCGCATATTATTTTTATTTAATAAATTATAATATAATTAGAATCAATTAGGGCTTTCAACAGTTTCCAAAAAACTAGAAAAATCTGGACATTCGAAATGTAACATATGTCAAGATATTACTTGTTTTTATATATGGAGCCTACTAGTCACTACAATTAAAATCTGAACTATAATTTTTAAACTAAAAATATGGTAAAATAAATACGGTAATTTATGGGGTTAATGCCTTTTAGGTGATAACCCAATTTTTTTTCATTTCGTTATTTTGTAAAAATTTAGATGGATTTAATATAAACCTTTGGATTTGTTAAATTCTTGCTCTATGGACTATCATTCTTTGGGCAATTAAGCGCCTCAGCTTTCGGGGAAACATTAAAATAAAAGATCTCCCCAATATTAATTAGTTGTTAAAAAATGGTGGGAGAAAACAATGAGTTATCCTAGTTTAGATAAAAAAATGCGAATAAACTTTTTTTCGGGTCCTAAAAAGTGGAACTCAAAATCTACTTCTCAACATATGTGCGCCCATGTGGGTTCTATTACACTTATACTCTAATTTATTTATTTTTTTATTAATTCCATTACTTTCAAAAGCATTGACGCAAGTGATACTACATCATTAACATCATCAATATACATAGATGAAGGGAACGATAATCCTGTGTATATTCAAAAGGATAAAAAGTAAGGAAGAAAAAAAAGAGATAAGACAGGAGCTTATTTATAGGTTTAAAGAAAAATCCATTATAGATTGTATTTATAGAGGTGTTTGCCCTGTTTGTGGAGAATTTAACACAAAAGATCATTTATTCGCATTTGAGTTTAATCATTTATACGAATTGCAAAAAATTGTAAGAAAACTCTCACCCAACAAAGTCGGTCACCCACCCATAAGCTTTTTTATTTTCTTAGAGTAGAGGGCTGGTGATCCTTGTAGGATGATAGTTTGATGATTTAAAAAAATAAAAAAGGTATAAAAATAATTTGATTAACTATATTTATTTAATTTACCTGAAGATTCATTAGGATAATTTTCAAACATTTTTCCCCAGCTAGTTTTCATAAATGCTTTTATCCTTTTTTTGCCGATAGTTGGATACCAGAACATATCGTGATAAATGAGCGAGCCCAAAATAGGTAAAGCCATAAAGAGCTTATTATGCATTAATGGATGTAAGAAGGATAATTTTCCTTTTCGTACCATTTGATCACCCCAAATTACCAGACTCCGTTTTACTTTAAAGTTCCAATTAATTTTAGTTATGTCTTCCCCAATTGTTTCAATTTGATCAACATCTCCACATCCTAAGCCTTCGTCGTGAGCTAATTTTATAGCCGGTAATTTCATAGGGTCAAAACCCATCATTTTTGCAACAACGGCATCAACTGCAACCTGATCATATCCCGCTAGCAAATGATTCTTAATTCGCGGCATCATGGTTCGCGGGCCAGCAAGATCACCACAAACGGTTCCATCAACTATCGCCATAATACTTGGATGTATCTGTTTTTGTATTATGAGAAGATCTACCAATACTTCTGATAAAAATTGATGGCTAAAATGACGCCGTTTTGTCAAAAGTCCGCCAAAGGCGTTTTTCATTGCACAGGTTATGCCACCATGTTTTAGCGCATCTTTAGTGTGTTTTAAAGAGCCTCCGATAACTCCAGTATGTCCGTGCGTTTTAATTGTGGGCAAATGTAAAATTGGCTTGCCCATATAAAACGATGGAATGCGAAATCCTGCTGGAAAGATTTTCGAATCTAAGACGTGTAATTCTTTATCTTTCAATGTTTCGAATTTCGATCTTAGATCGTCATCATATGGAATGAATGGAACTCTAGTTAAAGGAACAAACCACGCGCCATATTTAGAAATTAATGGAGCCCATTTGTTTTTTTGTATTTTTTTGGCAATATTAGTCACTATGGTGCGATTCTCGGCTGTAAAAAGGTTTTCTGGGTCATAACCATCCTCTATCATAGTTTTAAGCACACCTTCAACCTGCCAAGGAGGGCTAGAGCACGCAGGAAAGAACTTGGACCAGCTAAGATTGAGTTTAATAATTGTTCTAAGGTTTTTTGGGAATCTTTCTTGATAATTAGCCATATGCATGAGTCTTGCGTAGTCGCTTAAGACAGTTTCGCTTGATGTCTTTACAACAAATATTTGAGGTTTTACCGACATAATCATAAAATTAAAAGTATAGACTTTTCTTAAATTTGTTGAATAATGTTATAACATGGACAAATGGCGAGGACAATTTGCCCTTACTTTCTGATTTTTTTGCTAACAGACTCTTTTTAACCGATTCTAAAGAAACATCGGAGATATCACGGATTAAAGTGTAACCATTTCCAATTTCTTTTAAAGTATGGGCATCAGATCCTCCAGTTTCGAAAAGCTGATACTTTTCATTGAATTTTTTCGCTTTTTTTACACAATATTTAAAAATTATTCTAGAATTCATGATTTCTATGCCATCGATAAGTGATTCTATCATTTCTTTTGTAATCAAATCCATTTTCAAGTGGTTGCTTCTTAAGAAATCAAATGGATGGGGTATTATTATTAAACCGTTGTTTTCCTTGATTTTTCTAACAATCGAGAAAAAGTTGTTATCCTTTGTATCAATTTCATTTTCTAAAAATAATCCGATTACTTCTCCAATATCCGTTTCTATTTCCATCCCTGGTATAAGAATTATATCATCGTCCTTAATTGCATTTTTTAAAGTATAGTAAGCTTTTAAATTTCCATGATCCGTAATCGCAAAGCCATTAAGACCTTTATATTTTGCATATTTTAAAAGATCAAAAGGTTTGGTTAGAGAATCCCCAGAATAAATTGTATGAATATGTAAATCTAATTTAATGTCTGGCAATTTTCTTTAACCTTATTGAAGGAATATAGAAATTAGTAATTTGATAATTATTTCGTAGTAAAACGCAAATAATAGAATAATAAAGAGAAATACACCTGCGATTACCATCCCCTTATCAGTAAAAAGCTTTTCTGCACTCCTTGCTATTTTAGGCTTTTCCGTTGACAAATACAAATACCGCATAATTATATAAAGTAGTAAAGGCACTGTTAAGAATACAATGTAATCCCTAAAATAGAGTGATGCTTCTGTGAAGAAATTAAATTTTATAATTAAATATAAAGTCCAAGTTATAAAGATTGAACTTGAAATAATTGTTTGAAATTGGTTTAGTAGCATAATATTATATTTCTCATAGATTTTTTTATGTTCTATGGCATTCTCTGTTCCTAATAATTCTAAATCGCCTTTTCTTTTCGCGATTGATAAAAACATGGCAATTTCAAAAATGGCTAATAATAACCATGGAGAAACTACTACTTCAATTAAGACGGCTCCCGCAAGAGCTCTCCATAAATAACCTAAAGACAAGACTACTATGTCCATAAAAGCGATATTTTTAAATAGGTGATTGTACAACTGTCCGGTAATAAAGAGCAGGATAATCATTGTGATAAATAAAAAATTATGAATAAATAAGACGATTATCATGATGGCAATCGCAGTTAAAGCTATGATAATACCAATTGCTACAATAACAGATATTTCGCCCGAAGCAAGGGGTTTCTTTTTTATTTTTTCTGAATGTCGTTTGTCTTTTTCAACATCTCTAATGTCATTTATAATGTAATTAATTGAAGATACACAGCATAACACTATGAAACCTAAAATGAGAAGTGGATAAAGAGAAAGGTTAAATAAACTTACGCTAAAAAATAAGCCGACGAAGAGCAACCCATTTTTAAAGTATTGCTTCACTCGTAATAAGTTCAAAAGATTTTTAATTCTACTCATACTAATCAATTCTCAGAAAAGCGCATTTGTATTAAACTTTATTAAATCATAACCTTTTCTGGTTTAAATTTTTTTACTAATTTATAACCGAAACGGCTAAAAATACTCGTTTCAGATTTCTTCTGAATCATTGCTGTACCATATTCAAAAGAGATTGTTTCAATTGTTTTATAGTCAATGGATTTTTCTTTTCTAAAAATATTTCTAATAACGATTTCCCCCTTGATATTATCTTCTATTGAACCTTTTTCCACTTGTTCAATATTAACATTAATTACATTTTTAATTACTCCTACTTCCAAGTTGTTTACTGGCTTTTTGAGAAAAATTGTAGTTCTAAGCTGATTTTTAATCAACCAACGAATCAATTCAATCTCAGATTTTCGGTAAGAGATATTTCTTCTTAACGGGAGATAAATATTTTTTGGATGAATAATCAATTTACCGAGCCTAAATTTTAGCGATTCTTGATCTTTTGGATCTTTCTCAGAAAAATTAACAAATTCTAGCATATAATCTTTAAAATTTTCAGCGGGAATTATATTTGTACATTTATACACTTTCATTTCGCTCTTAATTCTTAAAAAAACATCGTTGTCTTTAAATTTTTTAACGAAATCAATTGAGGTGGGTAATTTTGTCTTACTTATTTGTTTAAGGATTTTATTTTTATTCTCATCAAAAAAGATATAATTTCCATCTTTAGCGTCTTGATGTAATTCAACATCAGATAAAATTAGGGAAGTTTCATTTTTAAGGAAATAAGAATCGTTCAAATTTATTTGTTTTTTTGAGTAAAGTGAACTTTTTAATTGTAGCTTTTGTTTTGTTTTTATATCATTAATAATATATTGTTCCGAATCGCATATATCATCATGAAATTGAATATCTTCTAGTGTTCCAATAATAATTTCTTCCGTAATTTTATTTTTAAAAATAAAATCATTATTGAGGTCTAATTTATATAGTTCTCGTCTTCCAAGGTCCTCTAACATTAACGATACATCTTGAACTCTAAAAAAATCTTTAAATTTTTCGTTTGCGATTATTTTGAATGTATTGCGCGCTTCTTCAAATTTCTTTGCGTATTTAATTTGTTTCGATCTTTTTAGGCATATAAATGGTAATAAAGCTTCTTCGCTTGGTTTTAAATCATCGCCTAAAAGAGCTGCTATACGATGAAAGGTAGGAGGATGCGAATTCATTAAATTAGATAATAGAGACGCTCTTGATGGTTTAATCATAGAACGATAGAGATATTCCGCAGTATCCATATAATCTAAAAGTTGATTATCCTTCGATATTTTTTCATCACAGAGGAGCATTGTATTAAATCCTATTTCTCGACCGTTTGCGTAAAAGCTTTCTAAATTATAAAGAGCTTTAGCAAGTTCTCTAGCATATCCTGCCGTTTTTGCTTTTAAATCAGCTTTTCCCTCTAATATTCTTACAAAAATAAAAAAAAAACATATATATTACAAGGTTTAAAAAGATAAAAGTAATCATCGGAATTTGTGGATCGCCAAATGTATAATCGTAATAAGTAGCAGGTAAACCAAGAAGCATACGAAACACCAAATCGGCCGTAGTAATAAAAGTTAATATTAGCGTGTGTTTACCTTTTGTATGTGCTAATTCGTGAGCAACAATACCTTTCATCTCATCTTTGGGAATTTGATTTATATCTTCAGCGATAATAGCAATTCTTTTGTCAAAAAACGAACCATAAGCCATAGCGTTTAATATTGGATACTTTCCAAAACCTACCTTAACTTTTCCTTTAATTCCGAGATCATTTTTTATATTTTCTACAGTTGATAATAATTCCTCATTTTCAACTCTTTTAATTCCCAAGAGTTTGTCAAGAATAGAACCAGATACAAAATATACAATCCAATTAACGACTATCAATACAAAATATATATTATAAATGAAATTGAGGGGATTTATATTATCGGAGCTAAGAGGAGAACTATAAATGAATTCTATTGGGGTATATTGATTAATAAACACTATAGCTAACCATGCAATGATGTATAGAAATAACAATAAATAGGCGGGACTCATAAATCTCCAGACTATAATGTACTTTCTACCAAAAAATAAAAATCCTAAAGCAAGGATTATCCAAAAAGAAAATGCAAAGGCGGTATTAACATAAAAAGGATCTTCTAAATAAAAAGATACTAAACCCGCAACAAAGATTACGTTGTATGTAACTAAGCTGATTATTAAAATTTTATTTATTACAGGATATTCTCTTAACTCATAAACACCAAACCAGAGATAAATAGAAAAAGCACCCATTATCGATGTTAACAAGTCCTTTGTGACGAACAAAATAAGAAAAAATAAAAAAGCAATTGCGACTAAATCACTAAGTTCGGAGCGTCTGCTTATTTTAGCCCAGTGATAAATTTCATTAATCGATAATAAAAAAAAGAAAACAACAGGATAAAATGTCCAGTCCATTAAAATATCAATCCATTGAAATTGAAATAAAATGAAATAGAAGAAATAAAAAAGACCTATAGACATAAATAGATAAACAACAAATAGAAAATACCTAATTAACTTTTTCAAAATGTTTGCTTTTCTTTCAATTAAAGTTAAAATAGAAAATAAATAATTTAATTTAAATTAAATTAAAAACATCATACTAATTAAGAACAGAAAGTAAATCCTTTAAAATGAGAATAAAAAAAAATTAAATAAATTAGATTCGATGAGAGGATGGTTTTTATTCTTTTTATTTTAACTTTTTTAAATTAATTAATTAATTAAATTTTTACCTTCAATTAAATGTTCAGAACAGTCAATATGACGAATCCAATAAATATCTTTTGGTATCACATTATATTTTGGACCTTCTGGAATTTTTTCGTTATAAGCAAGTTTAATTAAAATATAGGGCATATTTGCTTTAGGAACATTAAATTTTTTTCCAGCGTAAGAGAAAAAAAAGCAGGTGGTAAAAAATCTTCCGGCGTTTATTTCGGTGGGACACACATTTCCTCGCTTATCCTCTTTCAGATCTACGCAAAAAACGCCTGTTGCATCGGAATCAATAGTCAATACTGCTTGTATAGCCATTTTATTTACTTTATCATCGTGTATAGTTTTTGCTACGATTGGAGTTCCTGTGATACCTGAAGGAGCTAGATATGGATAAATATATTCAATCCGTTCTCGAGCTTGTGATGTAATTAATTGTCCCTCTTTAAAAATACTCTGAAATGCAAGATTTCTACCAGGTAAATATTCTTGAGCAATAAATTCCCAATTATTACCCCTTGAAAGCCAATACTTTATCCAATTTATTCCCGTGTCGACATTTTCCACAGGCGTACTTCCCTTGCCGCCAGCACCTTTTTTCGCTCTTACCCATATTTTATTTCCTAAAGTATTTAGGGCTTGTTCCATATCTTCTTCTAAATGGTCATTTCTAATTTTTACTGCTTTAACTGAAGGAAATCCTTTATCTTTCCAAATATCAGCGCTTTTATACTTGTCTTGTAATATTCGAACAGTCTCTTTTTTTGGAAGGAATGTCATTGCGTTAAGATTTTCTCTATTTTCTGATATAACAGAGACTTCTATATCGGGCTGAGCGTGCAAAAATTCAATTTGAGATTTATCAATTATTTCGTTAAGCTTTGGTATATATTCTTTTGAAGTTGCTCGAGGAATTATAAAGGTTTGATTCGTCCATGGCTTGGCAAATTCTATATGATAAAAATTAATGTCTGTGCCATATAATTCCATTTTCTCATCAATGGAATTTAGTGATCGTAAAAAATTAACTCCCGCTGGACCTCCGGCACCTGTAACGAGAATTTTCTTCATGAAATTTTAGTAATTTTTGAGAGTAAATGATTATCATAAAAAATAAACCAAGAAATATGAATTTTACTCATCAATGAAAGTGATATTAATACTATTAAAATCTAAATTAATTCTAGCGCTCAGACATCTTCCATTTTTTTCATTTTATTAATTTGTATCCAAAAATATTTTATTGTAATATAATACCATAGAATTAATATAGGAATATAAAGTAAAATTGAAAATAGTATATTTACTGGAATTTTAATGATGAAAAGATCAATATCAGCTATTTTTAATGTCATTATATAAATATCAATTAAAATTAAAAATACAGCACTTACTACTAACAATAAGAGCATTATAAAAACAATTCCCCTAATTCTATGAAATCTATAAAATAACAAGAAGAAAGGTACTCCAAGAATAAATATAGATATGATTATGATAATCACATTTAAGGCTCCTTTTGAGAATTGCATAAATAAAACAGCAACTATTGAAAGGAATCCGCATATAATTGAAATGATATAAATATTTATGACTAACTCTTTCTCTGTTAACGAACCTTTTGCTAATATTAATCTTGGCAATGTCAATGCCGCCCCTTTTTGATCTGAAGCTTTAATTTTATCATTTTTGAGCAAAATAATATCATCTTTTGATTTTTGAATTTTAGAACTTTCAATAAACCCTTTAACAGAATAAATTACATAAAAACTGTTTAATATGTGAAGAAAAAGAGCACAGAATACAGCAACCTCAAGAGACCCAAACAAAGCAATACACGCAATCATGACCCCCATAGTAAGCGTTCCTACATCTCCAGGAAATGTCTTTGCTGGATATTTATTATAAATGAAAAATGGGATTATAACTGCTATTAAGATTAATGTAAAAAGCATCGCTTCAGCAGAATCCCATATTAATGCACATACAAATAAAAAGCATGCGGCAATTAAAACAGTTCCAGAACCTTCTCCATTATAACCTTCTAGCATATTCACGGTATTAGCAAATACAGCAACAATAATAGGAATAAGTAGCGGATAAATTATTGTTAATCTTGTTTTTCCAATGAATGGAATTGTTGGCGATGTAATATGTATAAAACCAATATAATTTGCAAAAAAGATTATACCCCCTGTAAAAATTGTAAGACCTATTTTGTAACGAGATTTTAGCTTTCTTAAATCATCGATAAAACCAATTATGCCCGCAAGTATTATTGTTAAAAGGAAAATTAGAATTTCTTTTATAAAAATTGGGAAAAAAATCATTAATAAGATGGATGTTAAAGATGCTCCTATAACAATACTTATCCCCCCAGATTCAGCCACTTCAGGTTTAGAATTTTTATGTATGTCAATGCCCACATTTCCTTTTTTTTTCATGTATTTTATAAGGCGAGGGATAATTAAAAATGTTGAAAGAAATCCTACTGCAAAAATAATTATTAAATAAAATACTTCCAAAATACCCCAATTGAGTTCAGTTAAGCTCGTCATCTTTCGTTATAGTTTTTAGTTAATAATAAGAAATTTTTCTGCCAGCAAATAGATTTAACAATTAAAATATTTGTTTTTTTAAAATCTTTTATTTTTAACAATTTTTTTAAAATTTTAAAAAATTTAGAAATAAAAATATTTTATTAGCCCGGCACGGAATTTCGAAATTCGACTTATGCCGAAATTTTTCGAACCGTGTTCGCGATTCGAATTATGAGGTGATTCGAATAGTCGCGGGGTTCAAGGCCCCATATGCTTGGCCACTACACCACCGGGCTTCGGTTAAAAATTTAGTATTAGATCTTGTTTTAAAAATTTTTCATTTAATAAATTTTTAATGGTTTGTAAGAAGTGAATTTCAATAGTTATAACCACAGTATGGGCATATATTTGCTTCTAATGGTATAGATTTACCACAATTTAGACAATTTTTATTTTCGTTTTCTTTATATATTTTAAAAGGTTTTAATTCGTGGTTTAGAAGTTCTTGATCTAATAAATTCACATTTGATTTGAGGAATTGAACTTCTTGTTTTCTTACTCTATACTCGTCAGGGAGCATTTGCGGTATAGTTTCTATAATTGGGAACCATCGCTTGCATTTCTCACAGAAAAGCAACCCTGTTTCGATTTCTGTTTCAATCTTAAATTTATTGATAAGGAATAACTCTGGTAATATATTTTCGATGTTATTAATATTCAAATCCTTTGAAAATTCTAAAAGCTTTTCCTTAATTTCTATTAAAATAATGTTAAGACACCGTTTGCTTATATCGTAAGGCGTTTTATCGTAAATATTAGTTAATTCGTTAATACTTGATATTATAAGTTTAAAGTATTCTTCAATAGGTTTTTTTTCGATTACAATATTATCTTTTATATGCAAAATTCCATCTTCACTCGAAATTTCAATTATTTTTTCTGCTTTAATGATATCAATATCTCTCTTCTCGTATATTTCAATAAAGGATTGAAATTCATCTATTTTAGTCTCAAATGAAAAAATATATAATTTTAGAGGATATGCTTTGTCTATAGGGCAGGCAAGAATGTCAAACAACCAGGGTTTCATTTCAAATGAATCCTCTTCAATACTTCAACTATAAAGAAATTATAAAATAATAAGTAAAACTATAATGTTAATTTTTTATCGAAATTAATATAATAGTGTAACCTTCCAATTATTTATAAAAATTTATAATTCTTTATAAAATTGACTTATGATATTTTTCTATATAGTTAAGAACGATATTGTTAACAATATAAATTTGAATTAATACGAATTTTTCGTTTAAGACCTATTTCTACGCATAGAACAAACTAGTAGATCTCTATGTAGTATTCTCTATTCCTCATTTTGTCGTAACACCACTCCCACTAAGAACTCGGGTGGGAACCGTTCGAACGTGTAAAACGAAAATGATCAAAAAAAAAATTTGATCATGAAAAAATCGTCCCACATACTAAAAATTTAAATACTATTCATGTAAAATTAGGAAGGGAAGATAAAGAAAGTGAGAAAGGGTGACTCCTGCCAGCGAGACCAAAGAGAGACCATTAAATTTTATAGGACAAGTTAAGTATTAAGCGTATCGAAATACACTAACCAAAAGACAAAAATCCAGGGTGCATGGCAGGAGCCTTGATTTTGTGGAGTACGCTTCATTTTTGTTTTTTGCGTCTAATATTATTTTATGCAACCTTCGATTAAATACTTACGTGTATAATGGATCTTCTAACCTTATATAAAGCTAATCCGAGGCGAATTAATAATTTCTCTCAACGCTTAGGGGATCTTATCTTGACTTTAATAATATAAGTATCGTTGTATTTAAAAAAAAACACAATCACTAACTTTTGCAAATACCCAAAATTAGGGAAGTTTAAGTACCTGAAATAGAATTTAGTTCTGTCATGCAGGTAAAAAAAGCTCTAAAAACGGTTGGAAAAAAAGTTAAAGATAAAATTAAGGAATTCTTTGCGGACGAATACGGCGGGAACCTCGTAGAGTACGCGTTGTTAATCGGTTTTGCGCTGTTTATATTTTTCCTTATAATTACGGTGATTATGTCGATGTTGGATTGGACCATAGGTCAGTCGAACGAGTTTTTCGACACAGTTTCGGGACTTGGAGAATAACTTTTTAGAAAAATTACACGAGAATTGAAAGTTCCAGAATTATCTTCAACAAGATTCCTTGAATTTCGAGTAGTTTGTTCTGAACTAATTCCATTCTGGGCTCTTTTTCTATGGTCTTGTTCGAATCATATATCAATAGAACCAAGGCAGAAATAAAGGATATTCGATTAAAGCAAGAATTCAATAATACATTTATTGAATATATTAAGAATTTATATAATATAGATGTTAATAAAAATAACTTTCCAATTTTAAATTTAGTAAATTTAGATGAAAACAGAGAGACTCATAGATATTGCTTTCCACAATTTATGGCGTTGACGCCATAAATTTCTAAATATCATTTAGAAACCGAATTTTTATTTAAGTTGTATAACCTTTCTAAATTTACAGAACCATTTCTTTTTTGTAAAAAACTAAAAGTTTGGGACCGATGCAGTGTACCTGTAATTCTAGACATTGCGAAAAATAGAATCCCTTTCAGAAAAAGTAGTAGTTTTACTAGTCTCAAGAATTTCATTATTAAAAACATTGAAGGCAAAGCACAGAAAATTGCTTTAGAATTATTGCATGGCTTAAAAGACAAAAGAACAAGAGAGAAAGGATATATATGGGATTTAATTTATGACGAATTGATCATTAATAATAACAAAATTATTAAACCTAATTATATTCCAAACCAGCTAGATTTTTTAATTGAAACTCCTCTCATAATTGAACAAATAACAAAGTTTACGGAAATAATTAGATTAGTGTTAGACTATGATCAGATGCTAAATAATAAAGAGATAGCTACCAAGTTAGCGCCTAAATTTGATATTACTAAAGAAGCACTTGCAATTCAGATTCAAAAAATTACATCATATCTCGATAATAAAGATTCTTTTAATAAAAGAGAACATTTTCCGCAAATTACTTTTCCAAAACTACCACCAATGATTTCAGGATTTGCCGAGAAATTGTTATTACCGAGTTTTCCTAAATTGCATTCCCATTTATGTAATATAAATAAACTTAAGGGTTTTCCCGATCATATACTCGAGAGCTTCAAGGATCCGAACACTAATGATGGGCGAGTTTCTAATTTCAGCGGCAGACTTACAAACATTCACGAAAACAGAAAAATACAAAGATCAGTTTGTAGAAGGACTAATAAATAAAGGCATTATAAATCCTTTTTTCATGGATGAACATCCAAATCCATCTGGATTAGACTCTTTTAGCAAGATATTATGGAATTTATGCTACTATTGCAGAAATATTCATTATAAAAAGAAAGATATTTGGGCAGGGCACGGGAGTCCTGCTCACGAAGTAGTATTGCCTAAAGTTTTTGATAATCTTGTAAATGTTATGGCAATTGAACTTCCGATTTGGAATAAGTACGGAGGTAAATATTTAACAGGGCACATAGATTCACTTCTAAAAATTGTAAACGTGATTGGTATTGGGGATTATAAGCCTAACGAAACTCCATATTTTTCAAAGAATTTTGCAAATTCTAGTTTCTTAAACTCCGTACCTCAAGTTGCTATGTATGCTTTAGAAACGAGCAATTTATTTGATATTAAAAACATTCTCTGCATCACTTACAATAAGAAAGGAGCATGGTATTATAAACCGAAACCTGTTTTAAGGGAATTAAAACTATTTCTTGATAAGCATTTTATACCTGCTGAAAAAAGGTCTTGGGAAGATTATATTAATTTTTAAATTAAAAGCTATAAAAAGTATGACACTATAAGAGGTAAGCCTTCAGCGTTTGGATAGACTTATCAATACTTCTATCTATTTTCCTTCTTCTTCTTAAAAAATTGTCCGTTAATTTTAAATAAGCTGCCTTTGAGGGAAGGCGCCCTCTTTTATACCGTGCTTCAAGAAGGTTTAGACTATCATTAACACTTATTCGCTCAGCTTCCAATACCTCTAATTTACTTAAAATATTTTCGAAGGTTAGGCTAGCTTCGACAACTGCTTTTTTAAAGGGAATTAGTTCATTTTCAATTTCTTGAATTTTTACTGTATTTTTATTTAATAGGTTTTTATACTTCTTTTTTACCATTTTCTTTCTCTTTGTTAGTTCTTCTGCTTCTCTAATCTCTAATATTAGGGCATTTTTTTCTTCATATAAAGAACAAAATTGACGAAGTTCGTTTACAGGAATTAACTCTTTCAGAAGAATATCTTCTGCCACTTCCTTTTTTGATTTAATTATTAATACATAAGCAGTTGATATTAAACCAACTAATAACATGAAAATAAAAGGCCTGAATAATAAATCAAAATAATTAACTGTAAATGTTAAAAGAATTTCTTTTCTCTCTAACGGACTTAAATAATCAGATTCATAGACTAATATAATAGAATTTTGTGTATTTTCTATAGCATCTGGAGGATCGCTCACATAATCTATACTATAACATCCTTCGATAATTATTTTTATTGTTTGCTCTCTTCCTAAAAACTCATTGGCAGTGCCTATGACATCGATGTAAAATGATTCCTGAAACCAATTTATAGAGAAGTACTTTTCAAAAGGTAAAAAATATCGCACACTAAACCGATATTTAGAACCTGGAGTAATTTGGACTCGATTTTCGGACAAATCAATTTTCAAATCTTTTTTTTCCACTTTAGTATAATTAATTTCAGGATCAAGCGTAATTCCTGTAATTTCACCTAAATCGTCGTATACATATACTTCTTTAGCAGGTCCAGGGATTTCGAACGATAACTCGTCTATATTTATTTCACCTTTGTTTTTTACTAAAAACTCGTCCGTAACTTTCAAAATACCCCATGGAGAAATAAAAATCTCTCTATTTATTTCGATAAACTCCATTTTAGTTACATATTCTTCAGTAAAACTAATGTTAATTAACTTATTAAAAGCTAAATTTTCTAAGAAAGGATCGACTATATCACTATGGTCATATGTAATAGTGTCTCCTTTAACATCCCCCCAATCCGAATAATCAGCAAAATCTGATGTTGTTGGTATATCAAATTTCGCAATTATTTTTCCGTCTATTTCGTAAGGCAAAAGAGGAAAGACATAGTATTCAAAGCTAACAAGTTGTTCAGGATCATCTTCATCTTTTTGGTCTTCAGGGATTTCATAAGTTAACAAATTCTTGTATGTTTGTTTAAACTCAATAGTTTTTGATTGATCAGGTAATAAAGGTGAATCGAAATAAACCGCAATCAATTCGAAATCGTCCATAACATTGTCACTGGCCTCGGTTAATAAGGTACTTTTATCCTCTCCTATTGCTTCATAGTAAACTAAATCCTCAGAATATTCTTCTGGGATTCCTATAAAAAAGGAATCAATAGAGTTATGATTATTATTTTCAACTTCAATTTCATCTTCAATATGTACTAAACCATACTCATTTAATTCTACATCTCGTTCGATCTTAGTAATTGTTATATCGTCCAATCCTTTCAAATTTGCTGAAATACTGGGATATTCAATTTTATTGCTATTTTTATTATCATCATAAGAAACTTTTGAAGAGGAGGGTATTTTAGAAAATAAAACAATAAATAATAGAATTCCCATCAATAATAAAAAAAGCTTTTTTTTTCTTAACATATACAATCTAATCTTCTTTTTTTTTATAAATTAAACAATTTATAAAATATTTATTATATTTTTATAGATGAAAAAATATCAATTACAATTATAGCTAACAAAATTTTACAAGTAAATGTAAGGTGCGTGAAAATTAAAACAAAATTTTAAATTTTGTCGTTACTACATTTTTAATATATTATTTTTAAAATAATTACAAACAATTTTGAGTGTAATCTTAAGATGTCTAAACGGTCTCGCCCATCAAGGCGGAAAAAAAGAAGGAGTGGAACTTCTCCAATGCCTCTTGGAGGCGCAGGTCTAATTTTTACAGAATAACTGCGAAAAGATTATATGCGCTTTTTCGAGGATTCTTCAATTGGCGTAAAAATAGGACCAATTAGTACGGTATTATTGTCGGCAGCTTTGATATTAACAGTAATTGTAGCACATCTGGGCTGGTTTGACATAATTTTCACACCTGGAGCAGGCGGATAATTATTAAAGTAGAGTATTTTTTTTTTACTTATAAATTAAAAAAATTTTATATTTATGAAAATTTCTGATTTTCAAAAATTAATGAAAGATCTTTATTTTCATCAAGATTCAAAAAGAGGCATTAAAAACACATTTGTTTGGTTAGTAGAAGAGATTGGAGAACTAGCAACAATAATAAAAGAGAAAGAAATAGATAAAGAAAAAGCTTCAGAGGAATTAGCTGATGTTTGCGCATGGATCAACTCTATCGCAAATTTATTAGATATTAACATGGAGACAGCTTTATTACATAAGTATCCAAATAAATGTTTAAAGTGTAATAACAATCCGTGTCGATGTTCAACAAGATCTGGAATAAAGTATCAAACTTAAAATTAGAAAATTTTAAATCACTTCAAATCTATTTTTGATTAGAAGTATGTACTAATTTATTTATAAACTTAAACTGAGGATTGTATAGTGGAAATCGAAGGAAAAAACATATTAGTAACTGGAGGAGCAGGATTTATTGGTTCACACTTAGTAGATCGCTTAATCAGTGAAAAGGCGAATAAAATCATTGTATACGATAATTTTTCGTCAGGTAAAAAAGATTTTATAAAAGGAAAGCCCATAAAGGTTGTAGAGGGAGACATTTTAGATTTTAAAAAGTTAAACAAAAACATGAAAGATGTTGACATCGTTTCACATCACGCAGCCGAATTAGAGGTTTTTACGGGGATAAAAAATACTATTCACGATCTAAGAACTAATGCTGAGGGAACTCTAAATGTATTGAATGCCGCGTTAAAAAATAATGTCCGAAAATTAATATATGCTTCTTCTGGTGGAGTGTATGGACAAGCACAGGTTATCCCTGAGACTGAGAATCATCCATTAATGCCTCATTGGCCTTATGGAGTGAGTAAATTAGCTGGAGAAAAATATTGTCTTCAATATTTTTTGTTATATGGTTTTCCTACAATCTCTTTTCGCTATGGAATTGTGTATGGACCTCGTGAATGGTATGGTAGAGTTTTAACATTATTTATTAAAAGAGTCTTAGAAGGTAAGCCACCTATAATTTTTGGAGATGGAAATCAAAGGAGGGATTATGTATATATAGATGATGTTGTTGATGCGAATATTCTTGCCATAAAAAGCGAAAAGGGAAATGGAAAAGCCTTTAATGTAGGTGGAAATGCTCATTATACTATTAAACAAGTCGCAGAAATAGTAATAAAACTTATAAATCCAGAGATAAAACCTATATATGATGATCCAAAACCCGGAAAATCCAGTAAATATCAACCTAACCGAAAGAGACTTCCAGGAGAATTGAGGGATTTCATTTTGGATAACACATTAATTAATACTATTTTAAAATACAATCCTAAAATTAGGTTTGAGAAGGGTGTTAAAAAGGAAATAGAATGGATTAAAAATAATATAAAATTATGGGATTACAAACCTCGAGTATAATTAATAAGAGGAGAAACTTTAATGAAAATCTGGTTGGATTACTGCGAACCTAAAAGCGTGACTATGCTCAGACCACTTTACGAAAAATTAACAAACGAGCACGATGTATTTATAACCGCGAGAAACTTTGACTCAACTTATTATTTATTAGAAAAATGGGGTATTGATTATATCCCAGTAGGAAAATATGGCGGAAGTACATTATTGGGAAAATTGAAATCATATTCAGAGAGGATCTCAAACCTTATAAAAATAATAGAAGTACAAAAACCAGATTTTTTATTTTGTATAACTTCACCCGAAGCAATGAGAATATCCTTTGGTCTTCAAATTCCGAATATTATGTTTAATGATGAACCGAGATCCTATGGTCCTTGTACAACTACTTTTCCCTATATCAATCAAGTTATTGTACCTCGTTGTATTCCTTTAGAATGGTATTTAAATTATGGTCTAAAAGAAAAAAAAATAATTAGATTTAATGGAATAGATGAAGTTGGATGGCTTTCTGATTTTAAACCTAATCCAAAAATATTAGAAAAATTAAATTTAACAAAAGAAAAATATATAATTTGTCGAACAGAGCCAACTAAAGCAGGATATTTAGCTGATAAGATGGTACCTCACGAAACTCAACTATCGGAGGTAATTCCTGCCTTAATTAAGCACACACATGAATTTAAATATTTAATATTAACTAGAAATGAAGAACAATTCAAATATTTAAATAAATTGTTTAAATCTGAAATTGAAAAAGAGATTATCCAAATCTATCAAGGATTAAATCAATTAACACATTTAATGTATTTTTCTAAATTTGTGATATCTGGAGGTGGAACAATAGTAAGAGAATCTGCATTATTAGGAGTTCCCTCAATTGAAATTTTTCCACTCGAAACTTATCCTCAAGAACAATTTCTCATTGACAACGGTTTTCCATTAAAACATTTTCACATTGCAAAGGATTCTATAACCCAAGCAATTAAATTCATTGAAGGACATGATAAGATAGATTCATTCCAAAAAATTAGAGATTTAGAAAATCCAATTGACCTTGGTATAAGAGAATTTGAAAAAAGGACGGCGAACCAATAAAAAAATTTTTAGTCAATTAAGAACTTCTCATATAGTTCTTCGAGTTTTTTCCCAACAGCGTCCCATGTATATCTTTTTATAAATTGCTGAGCGTTATTAATCATATCTTTACGCCTTGCTTCATTTTTAAGAAGATTTACAATCTCATTAGCTAATTGCTGAGGGCTCCTTGGAGGTACAAAAATTGCGTGGTCTTGCAACACTTCTCTATAAGCGGGGATATTTGAGGCAATCACGGGGGTTCCACACGCAATTGCTTCTATTGGCGTCAATCCAAATCCTTCAGAAGCATAAGAGTAAGTAATAAAGATATCTCCCATCGAATAATAAATGGGGATTTTATCATTAGGTACAAAACCAATAAAATGAATGTCTTTATATTTTCTCTTCCATTTTTCATAAATTTTTAATGTTTTATAATCTGGAATGCCCCCCACAACTAAATTGAGATTTGAAATTTCTTTTTTTGCTATATAATAAGCCTTGATTATATCTGGTACTCCTTTATAGAATGCGATACGACCAATATAAAGTAATGTTGGTCCTGTAATTTCAAGAGACTCTTTTAATTTGTTGGATTCTTTAGGATATGGCTTAAATTTCTCCTCAATTGCAGAATATACATTATGAATTTTATTAAGATCAATTTCAGGTATGTAATATTTAAGTTCTTTCCTTATAGATTCGGAACAAGTTGTTAAATAAGAAGCCCTTTTAACAATAGTTTTAATAAGTATTGGATAAAATGGAAAAAAAGTAAATACTGTTTCAAGTGGACCTAAATCATGCATACTAGTTACAAATCTTTTTTGGCCAGACATAAGAATTGGTAGCGATCCTTTTGGACCATTTCCATGAAATATATCAAAATTGTTGCTTCTTAGATATTTTATTGTTTTTAAGATAAATTGAGGTGCCCAAAGAAAGCGTTTTCTAATTAAGTTTAGCTGAATTATATCAGGATCTCTTAAATCGAATTTCCATTTGATTGTAACTAAAGTTACATTATGACCTCGATTTTTAAGATAATCAAATATCCCTTTGAAAAATTTAGCTTCTCCATCTTGCCTATCTGGAGGGATTGCTAAAAAAACTAAACAGATATTTAATCTATCCATATTGATTTTAAAAAAAGATTTACTAAATATGATTTATGTTAATTGCTCAAAACTGTCCGCTGTAATGATGATAGTTTCCTCAGATTGGGCCACATATTCACCTTTATTTTCTGCCAGTACGTAATGAGTTTGTAATTTGCCTTGTTTTACAAGTTCTTGAAGTCCAAAAGCAATGCCCATTCTAAATTCTTTTCCAAGCCACCTTTCAGCGAAAGGTAAAGTTTTATAGTTTTTATTAATAAAACCCAAAATTTGTTTGGAGGCTTTCCTACGCAATGGTACTCTTCCTACAAATGGATTTAATTCATATATATATATGCTATTTGTCGTATGAACTGATCCTTCACCAGTAGAGGCAAAAACTTCAACAGCATAAACTTCACCTTCTTCCATAACATCGCCACTTTGGCTTCCTAATTCTGGTAATTGCTTTTTCCCGTGAACCGTCCATCTTTCAACCTGATGACCACCAAGTTCTTTGATGGGATTATATTTAAATCCCTTAATTATACTTTCAATCTTTTTTCCTATTTTTTTAGTATTCACTTTTGGTTTAGCCATCATTTTTCCAGCTTCAACCGCAACCTCAGTAGCTTGAATAATATTCTCGAGAGCTTTATCTTCGTTAAAATTAACAGAAAACGCGGTATCAACTAGGAATCCTTCAACATGAACACCTATATCAATTTTAACTAAATCTCCCTCCGTAATAGTTAAATTATCGTCTTTTAGTGGGGATGTGTAATGTGCTGCGATATTATTTATACAAAAATTAACGGGAAATGCGCACAAACCACCTAATTCTATAATTCTTGCTTCCGTAAGAGTAATTATGTCTATAGCTTTTGCTCCAACTTTAATTTTTGGCTTTACGAACTTTTTGACTTCCTTTGCAATATCTCCAGCTTTTCTAAGAGATTCAATTTTAAATTCTTCTTCTTTCTCTTTTTCTAAGTCTTTCTTGCTTTTTTCATTAAGAACGTTACTTTTTTTATCTTCACTCATTAAAATATGTAATATACCGAGAGTTTTAAGTTCCTCTAAAATACTAGAATAAAAATATTTTTAAAAAAAGTAAAATTCAAATTAAAGTTTAATAGTAATAAATAAAAGTTAAATAAAGTAAATATTAAAATTAAATTATTATTTAATACTAAAAATTATTAAAGTCAAATTAAATTATTTTATTATTGTATTAAGATTATATTAAGATACCATTTATATAAGTTGAGTAATCATTTTATGTTATCGTTAAGAAAAAACATTGAGGGAAGACCTATTTGAGCGAAAACATTAGCGAACTCATCGATTTGTTAAGAAAGATGGAAGCGGTTAACTCTGAAATTCAAGGGAGCGCAATCGTGAGCATACAGGGGCTTCCAATTTGTTCTGTTTTAGCGAGAGACATCAACGACGGGATAGTTTCTGCAATGTCAGCGGCAATATTAAGCGTTTCAGAGCGAGCTGTAGAGGAGCTCTCCCGCGGAGATTTAAAGAGAATTTTGATCGAAGGTTTGGATGGAATAATAATATTGTCCAAAGCGGGAAGCAATGCGATTCTTTGTACCTTGGCGAAGAGTGATGCGTCTTTAGGGATGGTCTTCTTAAACATCCAAAGCGTGTCACGAAAAATTGCAGAGCTCTTAGATTAATTCTTATTTTAAACTGAAAATCTTAAGGTTTATACCTTTTTATTTGAAATATTTTGTAAATTTATGTTAAAATATTTAGTCTTCATTTCAAATGAATATTGATAATAAGGATTAAATCAAATCTTTTTTTTACCTTATAACCATAAGTTTATTATCAAATTCTGTTTTAATTTCATTAGTTATATTATGCTTAAAGAAGATTCATTTTTTGACGATGTAAAATCTAAGATTAAGATTGGAATAAAAAACAAGAAACTTAATATAGCAGAAATTAGAAATTTATTAAAAAAATATAACTACGAAATTTTAGATGAATTCAGGAATCTTACGAATAAATTAAAACGCATTGATTTTACTCAAAATTTGAATTTTTATGGTGATATCTTCAAAGCAATACAAAATACACTGAAGAGTTTTAAAAAATTTAATAAGTTACAAAAAAATTTAATTTTGACAGATCGTTTCATTGAAGAATTCATTGAAAAAATAGTTAATTCATTAGTTATAGAAAAATTATGTGGAGAATGTAATTCAGGAAATATATACCAAACGGTTAATCCTTTTAATGAAAATTTTATAACTTACTACTGCAGAGAATGCCGGAAAAGTGTAAAGGTCCTTAAAAATACCCTAAATTTACCTTATTTTTTGAAATATTTGCAAAAATGGGAATTAAGTGAAAATAATTTTCAGTTTAAAAGGAAATCGAATTATACGAAAGAATTTATTCATTATTTATTTTCAGATTGCCTTGATTATTTTAATGATTTGGGTAAATTTAACTCAATTTCATTATTTTATGAAATCGCAGAAAGAAATAAAATTTACCATGAAATTTTAGAGAACAAATCGGTATTTAAGGAGATTCTAATCGATAATTTAAAAAATTCCTTAAAACATCAAGATTTTTTCAACTTTTTTGAAGGCAGTATCTTTTATAAGAAGGAATTTGGAGATATTCCCGAAGATTTCAAAGGAAAAATTGTAGATTCTATAATAATGTCATTAAAATCGGGAAATATTGCTAAGATTAAACATGCTATAGACAATCTTAAGGAAGAAATTTCTTCAGATTTAATTTTTTTAACCTCAAATAAAAAAATTAAACAGAGAATAGAGAATAATTTTTACGATGGACTTTCTAAGTGTTTAAAAGAAAGCGAATTTGAGAACTTCAGGCAAATGGTTAATTCTTCTGATATATTTGATATTTTTATAGATGTACGAAAAATTCCTAAACGATTCGATACAATCTCCGAATTGTTTAGAAAAAATCTGCAAGAAGTCACTGAAAGTTATCAAACTTCGAGCTTAGGTAAAAATATAGAGCTTTTAAGATTTTGCAACGAATTCAATTTGTTTGATAGAGACTTATCTAAAGAGGATTCAAACCTTATAAAAGAACTTAAAAAAGATAAATTGCTTATTTCAAATTTGAACGATTTGTTTGGAAAGGTATCTAATTCGTTTATCTTGTATGCTCGCAATGTTATGCCAAGAGATCTCTACGATTTTTTCATTGATGATACGATGTCATATTCATTTTTAGCAAATACAGAACAGATGGTATCATATATTATAATATTTTTTGATAGGTATTTTATTTACGGTCTTAGTGTTGAAAATTTAGGTACAGTTAAGAGATTTATAGGTAAATTTGAAAAAACCTTAAATGAAAAAAAAGAGCCATCTCAACAAGGAACAGAACATTCAGATGGAGATTTAAAATTTATTGAATTTTATTTTAAAAACAAAAAGCATCTGGTGTCAACAGAAAATCTGATAAAAAATAAGGACAAAATTTTAGCTAAAAATGATTTTAAATTCTATAACTTGTCAATGGTTTTATTAGGAGGGCTTGGACCTCAAGGACACGGTTTTACTTATTCTACTCCAAAAGGAGAAGTCATTGAAGTTTGTAGTGATATTCGAGAGAACGATGCAATAATTGTGAAATATCGTCAATTTTTAAAGCAGCAATTTCTAGTTAAGCTTCGAAAAGAATTGACGAATTTAGAAATCAATTTGAACAATATTGAAAAAATTATAAATTATCTTTCAGAAACTTTGAATCAAAAAGAGATAATTACTTACCGTAAAAAAGAGCCAATTTTAAGAGAGATTAGGGGTTTTCTGAGAGAAGATCCAAATTATCAAAAAATATCCATAAAAGAGTATCAAGATTTAATAAATAAAATCTCGAATGCGATGGACCTTATCTTAAGACCTATAAAAATGATAGATCAGTTCAAATGCAGGATGGATTTAGCTGACGAAAATAAAATCAGATCAGAAGATATAGCAAAATTAACAAGTTTAAAGGGCAAATCTCATTACGATGTTCTTCGAGAAAGATTTTTCTTTCAATACATCGTAAAATGGTTCTATGGAGTATATGCTTCTGAAAAGTTATTGAATAGATAATAAAATAATTGGTGAAAGACTGCTACTTTCTAATGAAATTGAACATTTTGTAATATATAAGAATTTAATTTATGATAATTGATTTCTACAATTTACAATGCAAACTTTAATTGTTAACATTAAAAGGAATTCATTAGACGATGGAGTTACTGTTTATTAGCATTTGCGGCCTTTTTAGAAGTTACGATTCCTATTATACTCATACTCATTTTGGCAAGAATTCTTGTAATGATTTATGCAATACTTTATTACGGAGGTTTCATCTTGCCTAAGTGGATGGAGAGGACTTTTTTAAGGGAGAATTGATGAAAGAATGTAATTAATTTCTTCTTTTAGTAGGCGCGGGGTGTTCTCATGACTCTCCATCAAATATACCATTAGCAAGGGAAATGATAGAATGTATTATTCGATATATTTGCTATAAATCTGAAATTAAAAAAATTAAAAATCAAAAAACAAAGTAACCTTATGAAGTATTTAAAAAATAGTTTTATTTCAATTTCCAAATTCTATTTTCTTATTTCTTGAATCTGGTCAAATACATTATCGAGCCTCTCTCTTATGGAACCGTATAATCCTTCTTCTTCTGAAACTACTGAATTTATTGCCGTTTTTAATCCGTAATGGCTCTCAGAGATTAATACTCTAATAGGAAGGGTTAATATCTCGTTAAAAATCATTAGAATCTCTTGTATTATATTTATAATTTTAGGGAATTTCTCTCGTGTTTTATCAATTTTGGATGGTTCCGAGGGGATTAACCCATTTTCTCTTTCTTTCTTTAATTCTTCCCAAATATTTTCTTTTAACTCAGTGAAATCTATACCTAAGTTTTCAAAGGCAATTTGGGCACCCTCAAAAAGATAATTAAGAGTATCTTTTCCTGAGAACTGTTTAACATTCTCAACCATTTCGGGAGGAGCTAATCCATCTAAGAAACTGACCATTAATTGATTATAATCACTAATAACATCTAAAGGGATAAATAATAACACTATTTCTTTAAAATGTTTAAAAGCATATCCAAAAATTTTTGCAAATACATCATTACTTAATGATTTTTCTACGAGACTTCCATACTCGTTCATAATATGCACAGCCAAGAATCCAATGATTCTTATCATGTCGTCTTCGTAATTCCTAAAATAATCGAAAAAATTTTCAGGTTCGAGGTTCAATTTATCCCTTATAAGATCAGCTGTTTTCTCTTTTACGCTTTCTAAGGGAGTTTCAAGAAGTTCATCTAATTTATCTAAAGTAATAACATCTTGTAATTTATCAATAAAATCTAATTTAGCCTCTTGCGGAATTCCTTCTTCTAATATTTCTTCGAAATGTTTAAGTTTAGGTTTAGATTGAATGAATTCTTCCCATTCTAAACTGTCGTAAATTTTACAGTAAAGTTGCAGGGAATCGTCGCCCTTGGCGATACATTTTTTTTCAGTTATACCAATTCGATAATCGCTTTTTTTAATTTTTAAAATATAATTTGCTACGCTTTCCAACATTCCACATAAACCGCAAGCCATACCTTCTGAATCTTTTTCTTTTAATTTAGTGAAATCAAAAGTATCTTCTTTATCTTCACCATATCCTGCGCAAATGGGACATTGTTCAATATTTAAAATGTAATCGTTATATTTTGCTCCTTCTTTAATGATATCTTCGTAAGAATAATCTCCCATTTCTATTCCGAACACGATTGACCATAATATCTCGAAATAATTTAAGACTTTTTTAGGGGTTCCAGGCATAAATTTTAAGACGGAAGATTTACGTTCACAAGATTCATACGCCGCTCTCTTTCCAATTTCTCTCAAGATTTTTAAGCTTTCGTCTTCCTCCTTAGCAATTTCGTTAATCTCTTTAAGAATTTCTCGATAAAGTAATGTGCAAAATAATGCATTAGTGCTACGACCAAAAGCTTTTGTAATCTTTTTCATTAACCATTGAAATGCTCCCATATCCTTAGCGACCTCCTGTTTTAAACTTAAAAACTTGTATACACGAATCATTTCCAAGAGCCCGAGAAGCCTGTAAGTTATATGGTTCCAAGACAATTGAAGACAGATTGTTTGATTCCTTACTAATAAGAGATATAAATTCAGAAACTAAGCCTAACAATATCTCACATCCACCTACATTTATATCATCGTAATGATACTTACATAAAGCACATTTATTATCTTTAACTCTTATCAGTTTCTCATCGCCGTGTACTTCTATTGAGACCGCACTCCCGACGATTTTTTGATAAATCGTCGAAAGAACATCTTTTACATTTAACAAAGTTACATCTTCTATGGGACTCCAGTAATTAATGAATGTTTGAGCTATATTTCTCCCCATTCTGCGCAATCTTTCTTTTATTTCCGTCTCTCCGCAACCATTTTGAGTCATAAAACGCTCAAGATGATATATGCTATTGCGCATTTGATTCATGGTTGCCTCAGTGTCAATTAATAATGATTTAGATTTGTTCATAATCCTTAACTTCCACATTTATTTTAAAGATTAATTTATAAATGAAAAATATCCATGTATTTTAATCTTTTTAATCTGAATCAAATTATTATTAATATTTAATTATATGCGTAATTTACGGTATTTACTAAATTTTGTATAAATAGCAATGTTGAAATTCAAGACTAATTTTATTATAGACTTTAAAAAATTAAATATAAAATAAAATAAAAAAAAAGAGATCCACATAAATTCTCGTACTTTATATTTGTTCGATTATTTTCCGGAGCGTTTCCTCTCCTGCGGCTCCAACCATTATTCCTTTTTGTACAAGGGGTTGACCATCTACTTCAATAATTCCATCAACAAGCTTACCATCTTTAAAGAATAGCAAAGTAGGGATAGCTGTTATGCCAAACATATAGTGATTAAAGTTCCATAATTAAGAGCTTTAATTTTCACCTAAAGGTCTATTCTGGTCAAGATCTACTTGTATTAATTTAAATAATCCCTCATCTCTAAGTTTATGTAAAATTGGTGCAACAAACTTACAAGGACCACACCATACGGTATATACATCAATTAACACGATTCCCTTATCTGCTTCTTCAGGGAGTTCAACATTAACCGATTTTAATTCCTCTATATTCATTTTTATAGTCAATTTTTTAGATCTATTTTGATATAATAATTAATAGAAAAATAAAGTTTTACTCCTATATTTGTATCTATTGATTTGATTGCTTTTTAATTTTTGATTTTTAAAATATTAAGAAAAAATGTGATCATTTTTAAAAATATTTGAAAGTTAATAATGTTTTATCCTACGAAAAGTAGTTTTTAAATCAACAAAAATTAATGATTTAATTAAAAAAAATAAAAAGTTAGGATTTATATCATCTTTCTTTTAAAAAGATTTTTTTTATCCAATCTGGCAACATAAAACCGATTTGAACTACCACTCGCTAAAGCGTGTGGATTCCTAATTCACAGAAAACAGCTCGTAAAGATTCGGGGAATCGTGCCAAGTCTTACGCTTTCTCCAAAGGCTTAACTTCCCGCTATTCCATCGGTAGAATTCCGTTTCTTTTTGTAGTCGTTGATGATCCGACCAAAGAATAGGAATTAATTGTAATATATTTTAAGAGAATTTAAAAAAAAGGAGTGCGAAGATTTAGTGAATTCTCCTCAAGCTCAATTCATCACCTTCCTAAAGAGAAGGTGTTTTCTTGAGCGGTCAGGATAAAATTCTATTGAACTTGAGATTAAAACTATTCTACCTATTACATTAATTATTAACACAGGGATTGCTGCCTCTATTACTGTGCCGAATATAATAGATATAAAAGCTATTAAGAGAAATCTTCCTTTCAGATTAATTTCTGGATTGTCTGATTTTAAGGCTTTTCCTGTAAACCACAAACTGAGTATTACGAATATTACCAAAATTATTAAGATATGAATGGAAAATATTGGAGGAAATTCTATACGAAAAGTTCCCGTAAACGTTCCGATATAAGATGTATCTGTAAAGACTAAAATTAGAAAGAATATCTCAAAAATGAGAGCAACTGTTAAACCGAAGATCGCAATTAATTTTTGATTTTGTATCTTTACATTCATAAATTTAGCTATGGAAAGTACCCAGCATACTGCAGTAAAAGAAACAAACCCTAGATTGATAATAAAAAAGATTTGCTCACTAAGAGGAGTATTTACAATAATTACCATAAGAAAAGAAATCGCAATCGGTAACCAAGGTAATGCTAACCCAATAAAAGTAATTCCAACTAAGATCAATTCAGGTTTCCTATATTTGAGATATTTAGAAATTATAATTAGCGATAATATTAATGTAATACCAGAGAATATTAAGCTAAATATTCCCTGTAAATATTCCTCTAAATTCCATTTAAAAACACTAAATTCGTTAAATAAGATATTAATGAAGAGACATAACAATAATAATTTATAGTTTTTTGTTTGTAGTTATTTGTATTAGGAATAAAACCCATTTAATTAGATGATTTGTTGAAAAAAAAGATAAACTTAAAAAAGCTTTTATCGAATTTAAGCTTAAAATTTAATTATAAACTTTTTTAATTATCAATAATTTGTAATCTTGACATTATAAAATATTGAATAATAACTTAAAAAATTAGATTTATTAAAATGGCAACTATAGATTTTAATTTTAGGAACCAAATTCTAGGCAACGACATCGGCGGAACTTTAAGCTATTGTTATCAATGCGCAACTTGTAGTGGAGCGTGTCCAGTAGCACAAGTTACTGAGGGCAGGTATAATCCACGCCGACTAATTTTAGATGCTTTATTGGGACTCAAAGAGAAAATTTTTGGACCTGAAAATGCGTTTAATATTTGGGGTTGTACAGTGTGCGATACTTGCGACGAAGTTTGTCCTCAAAAGGTTGAACTTACAGAGATCTTTATAATTTTAAAAAATATGAGCATAGAAAGAGGAGAAGCTCCTGAACATTATACTGGTCAAGCATCAATGGTATTGGAGCATGGTAAAGCAATACCAATGCAACCTGCGATTGAAAGGAGACGTGAACAATTAGGATTACCTAAAATAATGGCTCCCGATGTAAATGAAGTGCAAAAGCTTTTAGCGGCAACAAAGTTATCAGAAAAACTTCCTAAGAAAGAGTAATTTTTTTCAAATTTCTTCTTATTATAATTATTTTCGTTAGGAATTTAAAGATTTTAAAACTTAATTGTATTATACTATTTATTTCAATTTCTAAATTAGAAATTTCTTATATGAGGTAATTTAAGTTGAGAAAACCTATAATAGGAGGTAATTGGAAAATGAATAGGGGTTCTCCAGCAGAAGCTAAAGAAATGCTGGAAAAGCTTATTCCTTTAGTAAAAGATATCAAAAGAGTTGAGGTAGTAATTTGCGCTCCTTTTACAGCGCTTCCTATCGCATACAATACGATTAAAGATACTAATATTAAGTTAGGAGCTCAAAATATGCATTTTGAAGAGAGAGGCGCGTTTACTGGTGAAATATCTCCAATATTTTTAAAATCTGTGGGATGTGAATATGTTCTCTTGGGACACAGCGATAGAAGAGAAATTTTTAAAGAATCTGATGAAATAGTTAATAAAAAGCTTAAAAAAGCGCTGTCCATAGGATTAAAACCTATTGTGTGTATTGGAGAACATTTAAAAGAAAGGGAAGCGGGAAAAACAAAAGAAATTGTACAAAACCAAATGTATAACACATTTAAGGATCTTTCTAAAAAAGACTTGATTAAAACAATTATAGCGTATGAACCAATATGGGCAATTGGTACTGGAAAAACGGCTACTCCAGAGCAGGCAGAAGAAATTCACTCTTTTATACGCGAATTTATAGCTAAAAATTACGCCCAAGAAACCGCAGATTTAATTAGAATTCAATATGGTGGATCAATTAACCCGGATAATGCTTTAGAGCTATTCAAACAAGTAAATGTAGATGGTGGTTTAGTTGGAGGTGCCTCTCTAAAGGCAGATTCGTTTTCACAAATTATAAAAGCTGCTGATATAAAGAATTAAAAGTTTCCATTTGGTATCGTTTAAAATTATCTAACCAAGTACCAAATTGAATCTTGTTGTAAGTTTCAATGGAAATTCACCCAAATAAGACTGAGCATCAGCAAATAAGAGGTAAAAATACGGTTCAAACAAGCTTTCAACAGTTACTCCAATACTGCTGTTTATAATATAAACCCATACTTGATTTTTGTTATAAAAACTTTGGCGATATTTCCATTCCATAGGATCTATGCCCGGAATCTCTCCAATATTTCTTAAAATTATCTCAATATCTTTAAAAGAATATTTACCAAAAACAATAATGGGAGAAAGGTCAAAAGAGGTAATAACTATACTATATAATCCATACTTTCCCATTTCTTCCAAAAAATTATTTGCTAAAACGCGTATTTCTGATTGATTATTTAAAACACGAGTTCTTGCGGCTGCATCTGTTAATATCTCAATAATCCCTTGTTTTTCTTTGTTATTAATCTTATCTGCTGATTCAAGAGGGATTTTTGAAGAGATAATTGTATTATATATTAAATTAATTTTTTCTCTAATAGATTTGTGGAGAAGATATGTTTCCGTTTGAGTTGTTATTAAAACTTTTCCTTTATACTTTTTTTCGTCCTCTCGTTGCCGATTGTTATCTTTAAAAGACTTAAACTCGAGTGTTTTAATTTTTTTATCCATATTTTTAGCAAATTCAAACAAAGCAGATATTAAACCTGCATTTAATTCAAAACGCGAGTTATATGAAATTTCACGAGGTTTTTTTTTTTTCAGTAAAATCAAAAAATCTCTGAAATAATTTTATTCCCTTAGGTAAATTTTTGATTTTTTTTTCATAGTAAGGAAAACCGGTGCTAGTAATAATTGAGATATTATATATAGTCATATCGTAATTAGTTTCTTATATATAAAACATTTAAATAATTTAAGAGAATCAATTTTAATACTATGAATATAATTTAAATAATCATATTTAAAAGAATTTTGATCAAAAAGTTAAGAGAATTCCCATTTTTCTAAAAATAAATCCTGTATTAATATGAGACATCTACTAGCTCGTGTCCTCTAATTTTGAATTGCCGATCAAAATAAAGAAGTATAGCGTGACCAGAATGGTTATAAACAAGAGGGATATTTGTCTTTTCAGAACTTTCAATTAAAGAATTTTTTACTATAACTGGAATAGTCTTGTTGCAGCCTTTACAATTTACTAATCTTGTTTTGATTAAATTAAGATTCTCGAAATTTTTTAAAGCATTTTCAACTGTATGGGCAAAAGCATTGAAGATATCACATTGATCTCCAAAACACGACAATAATAGTGATTCGTCGTATGTTTCGAAAAATTTTTTAATTAAATACTCTAAAATTGCCTCTAACAATTGTGTTTGAATTTCTGGACTAGCTCCTATTGAAAATATATTATCTTTTTTTAAATAATATACAAGTTTCAAATCAATTTTTAGAATAGTGTAAAAGACTCCTTCTGTGGCAGCGGCAGCATTTCTTGTCATTTTTACATCGAATATATTAGCTTTTTGAAATGATTTCGATGTCCAATTAAAAAATGAATCGTTCGACTGGTATCTACCTAGATTGAAGAAATATATATCGGTTAATAAATCAAAGTTAATCATAATGAAATCTCAACTCAATTAATATTAATAATGAATTGCGTAATAATTTTTAGTATAAAAAAAATTATTATAAAATTATTATAGCAGGCCTTCCTGGAAGTGCATGACTCGCTTTTGCCTCTTTTGAATTTTTTTCAAGTTGTATTTCAATAGTACACCTGTATTTTTTCTCTAAAATAGGTTTTATGTCCGAGAAGAATTCGAATTCTTGATTCGTAGATAACGAGAATTTAGGATATTTTCCTACATTTTTTAAGATGTTTCCAATGGTTTGATTAATGATCTTACCATGTTCTTTCAGATCCTTTTCTTGCATAACCTTCTTCATTATTTCTCCTTGATTTTTCGTTTTTTCTACTAATGACATAACAATTTTATAAAATTTGAATTTCCAATCGTCAGCAACAACGATTTCAATTTTGTCTATTTTCTCCTTTACTTTTTTCCTTATTAAAGCAATATTATTGATATCATCCATTATATTATTCATAAATTTCCATTTAAAATTAGATTCCTCAGTAAGTATTTTCCCATCAAATTTAGGCCACGAGGCGAGGCTGACATAACCTTTTTTGCTCATTATCTCCCAAATTTCTTCTGTAATATGGGGTGCAATTGGATGAAGTAATAAAGTCAATTTATCCCTACATTCTTCAAAGATTTCTTTATTTGCACCTTCAAGCTTGTACTTATTTAATTCTGAAGAAAATTGTACAATATCGTTTACCGCGTTTCTAATTGCGATTTTATTAAGATTTTCAGTTACATTTTTAATCGTTTTATTTAAAATATAGGTAATTATAGTATCCCTAACTGTTTTTTCTTTCCGAAAAGTAGGGGGGGGTTCTGCTAAAAGTTGAAATGTATTTTTCATAAACTTATTCGCAAAGCCAACTCCCTCATCTGACCACTCCAAACCTGAAGATGGACTTGCTCCAAACAGAATGAAAAATCTAGCTGCGTCTGCTCCATACTTATCCATAATTTCATTTGGATCAACAGTATTACCATAACTTTTGCTCATCTTCACGCTTTTCAACTTATATTCTGTACCACATAGTTTACACATTTTGTCTTGCATCTCTGCTTTCATTGCAAATCTATCACATTTTGGACAATAAGGATGTGCCTTATTGATCATCCCTTGAGTTAATAATCTCTGAAAAGGTTCGTCAAATTTTTGTAATCCTAAGTCCCGGGCTACTTTTGTGAAAAATCTAGCATATATTAGATGCATTACGGCATGTTCTATTCCACCAATATATTGATCAACATTTCCCCAATAATTTACGATAGCCTTATTATAGGGTACATCATTTTCAACCGAAGGGGGATCGCAGAAAGCAAAGAAATACCAAGAACTATCAATAAATGTATCCATTGTATCAGTCTCTCGTCTTCCCTGTTTATCGCACTTAGGACATTTAGCGTTTAAAAAACTCTTGCTTGTTTCTAAAGGGTTACCAGAACCAGTAAATTTAACATCCTTAGGTAAAAATACTGGCAGATCCTCATAAGGCACTGGTACTGTTCCACAATCTTCGCAATAAATAATTGGTATAGGACAACCCCAATAACGTTGGCGAGAGATACCCCAATCTCTCAATTTATAATTTATTGTTTCGTATCCAAATCCAATTTTATCTAATTTTTCTGTGATTGCATTTATTGCATTTCGATTCTCCATTCCGTTAAATTCCTCAGAATTTATTAGTATTCCATCTCCTTCATAAGCACGAGTCATCTTTTCAACATTTAACTCATAATCATGAGGCTGTATTACGATTTTAATAGATACACCGTATTTTTTTGCGAATTCAAAATCTCTTTGGTCATGAGCTGGAACCGCCATGACTGCACCCGCACCATACTCGTATATAACGAAGTTCGAGATATATACGGGGATCTCCTCTTTGATTATAGAATTTACGCAATACTTTCCAATAAACATCCCTTTCTTTTCAATTTCAATATCAGTTCTTTCGAATTTGTTCTCTTTCATAACTTCGTTGTAAAGTTTTTCAAATTCCTCCTCGTATTCTGTGCCTGTAACCCATTCACGAACCCATGGATGCTCAGGGGCGAATATCATAAATGTTACACCATAGAGAGTGTCAGGTCTTGTTGTAAAAATATCTATCGTTCTATCTTCTCCAACTATAGGAAATTTAATAATAGAACCCTCAGACTTAGAGATCCAGTTTCGCTGCATGATTTTCACTTTTTCCGGCCAATCTACCGTATTCAGACCATCCAAAAGCTCATCTGCATATTCTTTGATCTTTAAAAACCACTGTGTTAAGTATTTTTGTTCTACATCGTTATTACATCGCCAGCATTTCCCTCCTTGCGCTTGTTCATTTGCAAGGACAGTTACACATTTTGGATACCAGTTTACATAACTCTCTTGCCTATAAGCTAGTCCTTTTTCATACATCTTAAGGAAGAACCATTGATCCCATTTATAATAATTAGGGTTGTGACTGAATAGTTCTCGAGTCCAATCATATGAAAGACCAATACGTTTTTGCTGATTTTTCATCGTATTTATATTTTTATCAGTCCATTCTTCAGGATTAGCACCATGATCAATCGCAGCGTTTTCAGCGGGCATACCAAAGCTATCATAGCCTGTCGGGTAAAGAATATTAAAGCCGTTCATACGTTTAAATCTCGCGTAACAATCACCAATAGTATAATTTCGAAGATGACCCATATGAAGCTTTCCAGAAGGATAAGGGTACATTTCCAGCACGTAATATTTCTTTTTCTTTGGATCTTTCTTTACCTCAAATATTTTATCCTTTTCCCATCGTTCTTGCCATTTCTTTTCAATTGTTTGAGGATCGTAATCTATCATTTTAATCTAACCAAATTTTTTCAAATTTTTTGCATATTTATATTTAGGTTTTTTTTGTTTTATTTTTTAATTTTTTAATTTTTTAATTTTTTTTCGAAAGATCATTTAACCTCTTTCATATAATATTCATGTACCAAGCAAACAAATCCGTGGCAATTTTATAAGAAAAAGGTCAGATTCGCTTGCTTACTTCATAATAATAAAACTAACCCTAAGAGTTGTAAATCCAATGGGTTTTTCATATTATTATTATTTGAAATCATTATTATAAATCATAAAATTAAACTAAGTTATAAATTTTTTCCTATAATAATCTTTAAACCATAAAACTCAAGTAAAAATCGATTTATTTGCCGTTTCGTTTCTTATCCCATAACTTTTTTATTGATAGAGCTTTCTTATAAAGATTTTCGATTTTATCTCCAATCTTAGTAAAGTCGTGTAATTCTACAGCGGTTTTATAAGCATTTTCTATAATTTTATTTCTAAAATTAATATCGGATAAAACTTTTTGGATACCCATAACAAAATCATCCACATTTTTTGCTTTATAGCAAGAGTGATTATTTTCTACCCAATCGTAAGCCGGTAAATCGCTTACAACCATTGGAAGCTTACAAATTGCTGCCTCTATAAGTGGTATACCCTGATTCTCAACTCTTGATGTGTTCAAAAACATGTCTGCTCCATAATAAGGTTCGCGTATATCATCGTAAAATCCTGTAAAAATAACATTCTTCAGTTTTAATGCCTCGTCAATATCTGGGTTCTTATTAATGGGACCAATCCATATAAAATAATAATTTGGAAACATTTTAGCAACTTTTCCGAAGGTATCAACTCCTTTTTTCTTCCAACTTAATCCTACATTAATAATAAGTGTTGCATCTAAGGGAATACTATATTTTTTTTTTAAATAATCTCGAAATTTAGGTCGAAATTCGTCTTTCTTTTTAAATTTCTCAATTCGAATTCCATTGCTTACTGCATAGATTGGATATGTCATAGTTGATTGTATATTTTCTATACATTGTTTCGAATATGTGCTAGGAGTAATTAAAAGATGAGCGGTTCCATATAATATTTTTAACCAATATTTAAAAATTGTATTAAATATTGGTTTATCGGGTAAAAAATTTCCTTTTAAATCTTCTAAAGTAGTGTGGGCGTGTAATACAACTGCAGCTCTATCGCTAAACTTCTTTTTAAATTTTTTTACTTTCATGTATGTTAGTGGATCAAAAGTTGGAGCAGCGATAATATCGATATTTCCATTTTTAACCCATTCTGGTTCTTTTGATCCTTTTTCAGTGTTCCAAACATTATGTCCTCTATTTCCAAGTTCTTGGATTACATCATTGGTGTTTGTTTCTATTCCTCCTACATGTTTGATATTTGTGCGATTTTTATACCAAGCAAAATTGACAATAAAAATAATATTCATTAGTTTATTTTATGAAATTTAGGAAAAAAATATTTACTTAATTAAAATTAAGAAAAATAATGACGATAGAGAAGATTAGAGTTTCAATAGGTTCTGCTGCAGTTTTAGGATTAGAGACTATAGAATTTAAAGATCCTCCTACTACTTGCTACATTATGACATTTAAATCGGGGCATTGTAAAGCAAACTGTGGTTTCTGTCCTCAAGCGCGAGAGTCCGATAGTTCTACATACAAGCTCTCCCGTATTTATTGGCCAATATATCCTTTCAAGGATTTTTTAACTAAATTAAGGTATGTAACTCCACTAAAAAGGTTTAAAAGAATTTGTGTTCAAACGCTTAATTATCCCGAAAATTTTGCAGATCTAATGGAAATTATTACTCATATTAAAAGAAGTTCAGATATCCCTATCTCAGTAGCAATTCCTCCGATTGCTCGAGAAGAATTATCAGAACTAAAATTAAAAGGAGTTCAAAGGGTTGGAATTGCTTTAGACGGCGCAACACCAGAAATTTTTGAAAAAATTAAGGGAAAAGAGGTTAATGGCCCGTATAGATGGGAGACCCATCTTCAATGTTTAAAAGACGCTGTAGACATTTTTTCTGAGGGTTATGTAAGTACTCACATTATAGTCGGATTAGGGGAAACTCAAAAAGATATTATAAAGCTTATAATAAAGCTTAAAAGTCTCAAGATTTTACCTGGATTGTTTGCGTTTACTCCGGTAAAAGGAACAAAATTTGAAAGTGTGGAACAACCAGATGTAATAAATTTTCGAAAAGTACAACTTGGTCGATACCTTATTTTGAATAAAGATAAAGAATTAGGCGATTTTGCTTTTAACTCAAAAGGAGAAATCATTAATATTAATATAAATAAAAATGATTTGAGGAATCTTGTAGAAGAAGACGAAGCATTCTTAACTTCTGGTTGTCCTGGTTGTAATCGACCCTATTATACATCAAAACCATCAGGTCCGATATATAATTATCCAAGAAAATTAAAAGAGAACGAAAAAGAGGAAATCTTTAATTCCTTACAAAGATTTGTTAAATAGTAATATTAGCAAAATTGAACAAATAATAATTTTTTGGGATTGTATGGATGCTTGGCGGTTTTTGCCTTTAGATATCAGAGATGGTTTTTGGAATATGGCGCTTGATGAAGCCATTCTAAAGGCAGTTATAGAAAAGAGATCGCCTAACACATTACATTTTTACAAATGGAATCCTTCTACGATAAGTCTTGGAAGAAATCAAAGTTTTTCAGAGGAGGTAGTCGAAAAAGTTGCTAAGGAAAAAGGTTTTAACATTGTTAGACGGATTACAGGAGGAGGAACTGTATTTCACGACTCCAACGGCGAAATTACATATTCTATTGTTTGTCCAATAAAATTTTTAGAAAACCTAAATGCGCATAAAGTATTGGATCAATTTGAGTTAATTACTCAAGGTATAGTAGCAGGTCTTATAAATTTTGGATTAAAACCTGAGAAAGGAAAAGTACATTGTCCAGTTCTATTTATTGACGGAAAAAAGTTTTCAGGAAATGCCCAAGTTAGAAAAAGAGGGTATATACTTCAACATGGAACGATTTTATTAAAAATCGATCCAGAACTCATGTATTCTGTGTTAAAAGCACCTTATATTGTAAGTCAATCAAAGATGGTCAAATCTGTTTATGCAAAATGTATAGGGATTAGAGATTTATTAGAAAATTATAATGAAGAAAAGTTTCTATCTTCGTTAATAGTAGGATTTGAAAATACATTAGGAATTAAATTAAAAGTAGGAGCATTTTCAGATTACGAATTCAAGATTGCTGAAAAATTAGTAGATGAGAGATATTCAAATATAAAATGGTTAAAAAAATTTGAGTGATTCGTTAGATTTATTAGAAAAAATTAAAGCTAAAAAGGCAAAGTGGTCAGATTTTTCGAAATTTTTGAAATTAGATTTTAAAGAATTAAAACCTTTCCTCAAATTAGCTCAAGAAATTAAATTTCAGAATTTTGGCAACAAATTGAAGATTTATATACCTAATAAGAAATTTCCTGCAATTAGTGTTACAGGTAGGGAGTGCGCTTTACATTGCGAGCACTGTAATGAAAAATACTTACATAATATGAAACCTATTTTAAATAGTATTGATTTAGAAAACTTTTTACTTGAACATGCGAAAAATGGAGGGATTGGTGTATTACTTTCTGGAGGATGCGAACCAGATGGTTCTGTTCCTTTATTAAATTTTTTAGACACAATTAAAAAAGTAAAAAATCAAACTGATTTAATTATCAATACTCATACAGGTTTATTGAACGAAGAAACAGCAAAAAAATTAGCAGATGCTAAAGTTGATATTGTATCTTTTGACATAAATGTGGACGAAGACATTATTAAAAATATATATCATTTAGATAAGGATTTAAAGGATTATAAACGCGCTATAAATTTATTAAATAAATATCAATTGAACATTGTTCCTCATATTTGTATCGGTCTGTATTATGGAAAATTACATAAAGAATTAGAATCTTTAAAATTTATCAAAGAGACAAATATCGATCCTAATCTAATAGTTATAATCGCATTGATACCTCCTAAAAGTTCGCGAATGCTATTTGAGAGACCAAAACCAGTTGACATAGCAAAAGTAATTTCTGTCGTAAGATTTTTATTCCCTAAAACAGAGATTTCATTAGGATGCATGAGACCAAGAGGAAATATAAAGTGTGATATTGAGAAAAATGCTATAAGAGCGGGAATTACTAGGATTGAAATACCTTCAAAAAAAACTCTATTATGGCTCAATAAAACACATCCAGATATCAATTTGAAATTTTATTCAGCATGCTGTGCAATCCCACACGAGTTTGAAAAATTTGCCAAAAGTAATGTTGCTGATATTAGAAGATATATAAATATTTAAGTATAAATTTGAAATATTATGGACAAGTTGGAGATTATTAAAGAAAAATTCAAAAACGATAAATTTGCTCAGAGTCTTGGAATAAAATTAGACGAGCTTACAGAGGATACTGTAAAAATGCACATGGAATTAATACCAGAAATGAATAACTTTAATGGGAGGCCACACGGAGGAACGATTTATGCTTTGGCTGACGCGGCTTTTTCTATTGTTGGTAATAATCAAAATAACATTTCAGTTGCTTTAGATTGCAATATATATTACCACGCAAGCCCAAATCTGGGTCAGATTCTTTATGTGATAGGTCAGCGAGTTAAACAAACCCGAAAAATTGGAACATATATGTTTACTATTTATACGATGGAGAATGAAAAAGAGAACAAAGTAGCAACTATGATGAGCAATTTATATAGAACTGGGAAACCACACGACCCAAATATAGAAATTGAGTAATAGTAAGATATGACAAATGAAGTATCCATAATTGGTCTCGAAGGAATACCACTTATAAAACCTGGGGATAATATTCCAAATATTATTCTCGAAGCATTAAATAGGAATAATCTCATTTTAGAGAATGGAGATATTTTAGTTATTGCTCAATCAATAATTTCCAAGAGTACTGATAGGATTAGAAATTTAAAAGAGATTATTCCAAACAAAGAAACCCTCGAAATTTATAAAAAAATTACACCTAAAGCGAAAAATGCAGGAATCCCAATCAAAGAACCAGAACTGATTCAAGCAATTTTAGATGAAGCTAAAGAAATCATTAGAGCAGAGCATGTGTTAATTACGGAAACTAAGCACGGATTTATATGCGCAAATGCAGGAATCGATAAGTCAAATGTTGAGGGTAAAGATAACATTACTTTATTACCAGAAAATCCAGACGAAGAAGCGGATAAGATTAGAAAGGTATTAAAAGACGAAACTGAAAAAAATGTAGCAATAATCATTTCAGACTCCTTCGGAAGAGCATTTAGAGTTGGAGCTACAGGTGTAGCGATAGGAGTTGCTGGGATTAATCCTATTTTAGATAAGAGGGGTCATCGCGATTTGTTTGGACACGAGCTCCAAAGCACCATCATTGGTCAAGTAGATAATATTGCTTCAGCTGCTCAATTAGTCATGGGAGAGGCAGACGAGGGTTTACCTGTCATTTTAATTAGAGGATATAAATTTGAATTAACTGAGAATGCTTCAATAAAGCCTGTATTAAGGGACAAAAAAATTGATTTATTTCTGGAGAAGAATAAAAGTATTCAATTTGCCAATATCTTAAAAGAGCGAAGAAGTTATAAGTTAAAATTCAATTCTAAAGTTGTAGATGAGAAAATTATAGTGGATTGCATTGATCTCGCTAGATGGGCTCCAAGTGCGCATAATGGTCAGTTTTGGCGCTACATTCTTTTGGAAAAAGGTAAGATTCGTGAAAGATTAATTGATAACATGAATGAAAAGTTAAAGAGAGATTTGCTAAAAGATGGAAAATCAGAATTATTCATTCGAAACAAAATCAAGAAAACTAGGAGAAATTTTCAAGAAGCGCCATATTTGATTTTATTATGTTTAGATACAACAGAGTTAGAAAAATATCCCGATCCCGAACGGTATGAAAATGAATTCATTTTAGGGGTTCAAAGTATAAGTGCATCCGCAACATATTTACTACTCGCCTTTCAAATGAATAATTTAGCGGCGTGTTGGTATTGTGCTCCATTATTTTCAAAGGAAATAATTAAAGATAACTTAAATTTACCAGATTCTTACATCCCTATGGCATTCATAGCTGTAGGATATCCTTTAAAAAAAATTGAAGCTCCCGAGCGCAAAAAAGTAGATGATATATTTTTCAAACTAAAAAAACAATTGAAATGAAGAGGTATGAGCGAACATTATTACTTAGTGTTAGCTGGCGGAGTTGGAGCAGCAAAATTCATAGAAGGATTAGCTAATGTAGTTAACCCCGAGCAACTTAAAATCATTGTAAATACTGGTGATGATATAGAATTATTTGGTCTAAAAATCTGCCCTGATTTGGATATAATAACTTATACTTTAGCAAATGTTGTCGATAAAGAAAAAGGTTGGGGATTTATTAATGAATCTTTTAATTGTTTGGGTATTTTGAAAAATTATTACGATATTGGGTGGTTTAACGCAGGAGACAAAGATTTAGCTACACACATTTACCGTAGTGATTTATTTAAGCAAGGATTTAATAAAGCAGAAATTACAAGTAAAATTTGTGAAAAATTAGGTGTAAAATCTCAACTGATTCCAATGTATAATGAACCTGTAGAAACATTTATTAAAACACCAATAGGGACTATGCATTTTGAGGAATATTTCATAAAACATCGATTCGAACCCGAGATTCTCGATGTAGAATTTAGAGGAATTGAGCAGGCAAAACCCGTTGATGGTATTCTGAAATTTATAAAAAATTCGAAGAGAATAATCATTTGTCCTTCTAATCCTATTGTTTCAATCGGTACAATACTACAAATAAAAAACATTAAAGAAGCTCTTATAAAAGTAAAAAGTAAGGTTTTCGCGATTAGTCCTATAATAGCTGGTTCGCCAGTTAAGGGACCTGCTGATAGATTAATGAGAAGCATAGGTTTAGAAGTCTCTTGCGTCGGAGTAGCGAAATATTATAAAGAATTTTTAGGTCATTTTGTTATAGATAGTAATGATTGTAATTTAAAAGTAAAAATTAAAAATTTAGGTATAAAAGTATATTGTTTTGACACTTTAATGACAAATTTGAATAAAAAAATAGAATTAGCACAGTTCATTATTAATTTAAAGTAAGGAATAAAAAATTAAAGGTAAAGTTAAGCTGTTTCTGTCGCAACTGTCTCAGTTTCGACACCACTTTCTTCTTGTTCTTCCTTTACTTCTTCCGTTTTGACATAATCTCCAACAGATGTAAGAATTTCTTTAATGCGTCCTTCTTGTTTTAACCTTATTATCAAATTTCTATGCTTAGAGTAACTAATTAATTGAGCTATCACAGGAAAAATCAAAATGAATGGAATCAAAAGTATCAAAATAGCTTCAGGTGAGTACATCTCTACGCTTTCGGTGATTGCTGGAGGAAGATTAAAAACATTAACAAAAAACCAGCGTGGATGTATAATGATATAGCTTATCGCTATAAGCAAACTAAGGCGGAAGGCAAAAGTGAAGGCTGTAGAAGTTGCTAGGTTTTTTGCTCTTGGTGCCGAGCTTTTCGCGGTCAATGTCTCATTAGCTTCAGGATCTTCTCGAAATAATTTATTTACATAGTGTCCTAATTTCCTTGTTTTTGACGCAGCAGAAACTAATTTCTTCTCCTCTTCTTCTAACTTTTTCCTCTCTATCATTTCTTTTATGTACGAAAATCTTTCTCCAACCTTAGCGAAAAATTTTCCGACTGTTTCTTTTTCTTCCAATTTAAGTTCTTTTCTTCTTTTTTGTGCCTCTTCTTTAATTTTGTCAACGGATAAGGTTATGGCTTTTGATTCTTTGCTCAACACATCTAACTGTCTTTCTAATCTTGCACTTCTTTCCAAGGATGGACGAGTTACCATATCTGTATAATTAATTTGAAATGACATTTCCAAATAAATATAACACATTATAGCAAGAAGGGTTCCGGAGGATAATAAAAAGGCAAAAAAATCATTAAGAGGTATCTTAGTTAATTTGGGAGATACAGGGTTTATTAAATCTTCTAAAACCTCAGGTTGAATCAATAATAAAATCAGCATATCCTTCAAACCAAAAACCATTAAAGGAATGATAATCATCATTACTAAGCTACCTATTGCCACAAGATTATACTTCGGGTCGTTTTGAAAAATAGCTCTCACAAAATATACGAAAGCAAACATGATGGCAATTTGAAATGCAAATAAGTAAAAATTGTTAAAAAATACTAATCCTTCTTCTGTGATTAAGGCAGGAGCGTCACCAATTTCAGGAGCTTCCTTTGTGGGTAAGGCAAACCACAAGCTTAAATAACCTCTAAAAAAAGATTCAACAAAATCATATATTAAAGGTGCGTTAAATATTCTTGCTACAACCCAGGCACAACCAATAGCGATTCCATATAGAAAGAAATAAAAAATGTATGCCAAAATATTTTTTAAAGCGTAGAAAAAATCGAACATAACCAAATGTCCCGCAGAGGTCCAAAAGATTTTTCTAAAATTAAAAATTGAACTAAAAATAAATAAGATAAGGATAAAAATCAATGCGTTTACAATATTTAAAACTAATAAATATTTTCGTGCGAACATTTTTTCATTCCACCCCTTAATACGCTCGCCCCTTCTTTTTGGCTTCGAGATATGTACTCAAAACAATACGCATCATATCGTCAGGTCCTACAGTTATGATATTAACTCCAAAAGTCTTAGCTTCTTGTCTTATGGTAAGTATGTGTTCCATCATTTCTTCAGCAATTGCCTCTCCAAGTGCCTTATCCGTAGAGGATAAGTCTATTTCGTGTATCTCAAACCATGGAGAAAAGGGATTAAAAACGATTATTGTGTGATTGTAAGGTACTAATTTTTTAATGGCCATGTTAACCTCCTTAGCGTTTGCTTCCAAATCAGAAACAATAAAAATTAAAGATCGTTTACGTAATCTTCTAGTAAAATAATCTACTGCCTCAACTATCCTGCATTTACCAGTGGGTTTAATTCTAGCAATAAAGTCTAATACTTGGTAAAAATGATCATCACCTCTACCTGGTTTTAAGAAATTAAAATTCTTTTTATCTGAGAAGGTAAACACTCCAACATTATCTCTTCGACTCAGAGCAACTTTTGTTAATAGCATACAAGCCCTTATTGCGTATTCAAATTTCGTATTCTCTATCGCACCACCAGCCATTGTTTCTGATGAGTCAATTAAAATCATAACAGTAACATCGCGTTCAGTTTCAAATTCCTTTACAATTAATTTCTGTACTCGGGCACTTGCTTTCCAGTCAATAAGACGGAATTGATCGCCGAAAACATAGCGGCGCATCATAAAAAACTCTTGACCATATCCCTTTAGCTTAGACCGTTGAATGCCGTAATTTAACTGTAGCGATCTTTTAGAACCTAAAATTTCAATTTTTTTAATATCTTCGTATGGTGGATAAACTAATACATCAGTAACGCTATCTGGAACTATTCGTTCCAACGAATTAAATCCTAATCGATCTTTCACTATTACTGTGAGAGGTCCAATCGGATATTCACCTCTTACTTTCGGTTCAAGAACATAAGAGAATTTGATCGTGTCTTTAGGGCCAATTCTAGTTGAAATAAAGTTTTCTCCTAAAATTAATCTAAAAATCTCTGGACTATAACGGTCCCTAATCTCTACGAGATCAAAGCTATTTTTCCCTGTGTTTTTAATAATTACTTTCACATGAAGGAAGTCGTCTCTGAATATTTTTTCTTTCTCTAATTCTCTGTGAACTTTTAATTCTTCGACATTCATTTGATAGTGGAAAAGAGGTAAGCTAATTATAGTACTGAATAATAGAAGAAGCGCAAAATATATTAAAAAATAATTAACGAAGGCAAAACCACATGCCAAGAACCAAACTGAAAAAAGAACAAGTATTCTACCTTTTCCACCTAACATAAACAATCACTAAAATATTAGTTGCTTTTTTTTTTTCTTCATAAAGAATACTAAATTTCCATAAATTTTTTATATAGGAACCGGAATTTCCTCTATGATCTTTTTAATTACTGCCAGCACATCAAGACCTTCTAATTCTGCCTCAGGTTTTAATAGAATTCGATGGTTAAGCGTAGGTACTGTTAAAGCTCTTACATCGTCAGGAGTAACATATGTTCTTCCTAAAATGCTCGCTCTTGCCTTTGAACATTTCATTAAAACTAAGCTAGCTCGTGGACTGCAACCTAGCGCAATTTGAGGGTGATTTCTTGTTTTCAAAACAATATCTCGTATGTATTTTAGGATGCGTTGGTCTATGTACACCATTGAACACAGTTTCTGAGCGTTTAAAATTTCATCGCTGGTAGTCACTGTATCTACATTTGGAGATTCTCCACTTAACTGTCTTCTAATAATCTCTATTTCCTCATCTTGTTCGGGATAATCAAGCCAAAGCTTGAAAAGAAATCGATCTATTTGAGCTTCAGGTAGAGGATAGGTTCCCTCCATTTCTACGGGATTTTCCGTTGCTATTACTATAAATGGCGATTCTAACTTTAAAGTTTCACCTTCAATCGTCACTTGGCGTTCCGCCATAGCTTCAAGACAGGCAGATTGAGTTTTGGGTGATGCTCGATTAATTTCATCTGCTAAAACTACATTTGCAAAGATAGGTCCCTTTTGAAGGACAAACGTACCTTGCTCTTGCGAAAATATTTTTGTACCAGTAATATCAGATGGTAATAAATCTGGAGTAAATTGAACTCGATTAAAAGATATGCCAAGAGTTTTTGCAAAGGTCTTTGCTAAAACTGTTTTTCCAAGTCCGGGAACACCCTCCAAAATAACGTGCCCATTTACAAGAAGAGCAATAAAAAGTTGCTGCATTATTTCTCCGTTTCCTACGATAACTCTTGATACTTCAGAAAGAACATCTTGTGCCATTTCTCTAATTGGAGATACATCCAAATCTTGATCACGATACGCTTTTTCTGGAACTTCCATAAAAATTCACTTCCTTTTTTTTCTATTTTCTTTATTTTGTTTTATTTTGTTTTATTTTGTTTTATTTTGTTTTATTTTGTTTTGTTTTATTTTATTTTGTTTTGTTTTATTTTTTACTTTAGATTTTTTTTGAATTTTAAACATGATTAAATATTATTTAGATTGCATCTACTACCCATTCCATCTCAAAAAATAAATTTTCAAATTCCCGTTCATTTCTGACTTTCGATTTCCCTGCTTTAATTGACAAAATCCGATCCATAAATTTATTTATTCTTCTAATTTTGTGTCTAGATATACCTGGTTCTTTGGCAGTTACCATATTTATTACATTTTTTGTAGTTAATTTAGCACCACCTAAGAGGGAATTTAATTTCCTTTCTAATCTTCGGTAAATTAAGGCTAATGCTTTATCATATTTTCTTTTGTCTCTATACCATTCAATCTTTTTAGCAAAAAATGATGATGTTCTAAATTTTAATTTTTCTTCTTCTTTTTCCTGCTCAGCTATTTTTTTCTCTTCTTTTTTGCCTTTTTTAGGCAAATATCTTCTTAAAGTGTAAACTGCTAAGACAGGATACATGAAACTGGTGAAGGGATTAGTAGAAAGTTGAATTACATATTGAAGGATAAAGCCGAATATTCCCGCAGAAGATAAATCTCTTGACTCCTCTGGACGCAGGTGAGCCTCATCAAATACTACAATCCAGTCGTCTTTCTCTCTATTTTCGTAACTTGTAAGCCATTCAACTATGTTAAGAGCAAATTTTTGGTTGTCATAACCATCCTCGTTGATTAATTCGTTGTTAAATAAACTAGCATCCCCAGATACAAAAATTCGCGAAGTGCCCGTGTCTTTGGCCATGAAAACCGCTTGTTCCCAACAGAGGGGGATTTTCTTCAATTCATCGGGAAAATCGGGAACAGCGTCTAAAATATAACTAATATCATAATTGTCATCGTCGTAATCATACATTTCATCGTCGTTTCTATCAATGAAACTATAAGCACTTGAATATCCTACAACATCCCAGCCCGAATATTCGACAAATGGACCACCCAAAGCAGCAGTACTCTGTGAAAGAATTACTTCGTCAATCCCGGATGTAATTGGATGAGATGGAAAGTCTACAATTACAGGAAATTCTGGGCTCGTATCGTAAGACTCGTTATCGCGCAATGTTCCATCAGGAAAAATTGTTAATGGTATTTCATCTTTTACATCTGGATCAACCATATTTGCTAAAAATATTTCCCACAATAAAGTACTGGTACTGCCTTGGTCATGCAATAATAGAAGCGAATTACTTTCGTTAAAAAATTTTATGAAGTAAGGAATTTCGTGAAGAGGGTTATAATATTGATTAGCTCCAAAAATAATTAATAAGATATATTTATCTTCTTCTTCGGCCAAACGTTCGGTTGCTGATAATGATGATTGTAAATTGTAACAATCGTATCCTTCCTCTTCTAATAATAGCATAAAATCCGCACCTCCGTTCCAGTCTTCGTTATATGCTGAGAAATTCTGATCAGTTTTACCTTGATCAACTATTGGAGCTAATAATGGAATAAAAGAAAAAACAAATATTATCAAGAATAACGCTTGTTTGTATATTGAACCAGCCCTTACTTTTTTTCGAGATTTTGTTTCGCGTGCTTTTGGCATTCTGACATTTTTAATAAAAATTAGGAAACTAAGGCCCAAAAATGCTGCTCCAACATAACAAGCAAATGGAAGATACGAAATATACACTGGAAGCTCGCCAGGATGGGATTTTTGGTAAGAAGCAATGAAGAATTGAACTACAATTCCGTAAACCACGAGATAGAATATGAAAAAAATGTAAACGATTCCCTTTGAGATATTAATACTTTTTTTAGACGATTTACCGCCTTTAACTTTTACCATTTTTTTTAAAATTAAATCTTAAAATTGCTTAATTAGTAATCTCATTATAGACTTTCAGTAATAAATATTATATTTAAATTTTAGTAATTTTTGTCGAATTGCTAACTAAATGATTAAACTTGATAACATTTCTTTAATAGCCACAAAAAAAGAAAAACTCTTCTGTTAAAAAAGTTTAATTAAAAAATTAAGTGATATTTACCTTCCTCAAAAACAAGAAAACCATCTTTCAATAATCCATCAATAAGAGAATTTAAAGTGCCTTCAATTAACCTGTGTTCACTCCCAGTACAAATCCATAAATTTTCTAATGAATTATCGAAAGGATCCAAATTGACATGGTGAACTATATATTCTGATTTCAAGTATTTACCATCAATAAGGTATTTTTGAGAAATTTCTCGAGATTGAAGACTTGCTAAGTGTCGTTCCATAATATAACGATATTCAAGCATCCAACCATCATTTCTTATTGCAAAAGGATTTCCATATTCTCTCGGCACTCTTTTCCAAACTCGATTGTCTTTAACATACTTATTAAAGCCATGTTTACTTCGACGAATATTGTGAACATTTTCGCGCCAATGTCTAGCTCTATCTATTGAAATCCCGCATAATTTTCCCAATCTTCCATTAGTTAAATTGAATCTTTCATCACGAACAATGCGTTTGACCCACGCTTCGTGCATGTATAAAGGATTTCCGTCTGAGCAATATTGCTTAGGATTCAGCAGAAATTCTTTATATGGTGCATTTCGACCAAGTCGATGCTTGACAGTCCAGAATTTGTTAGGCATGTCATCCCAAACGAGATTCTTGATAGTATCCTTCAAAAAATCTATGTCTTTATAAGGAATTACAGATATTGGTCTCAATTTTTCCTTAATTTCACGAGGGCTTAGTGTTTTTCTAAAATCAAAATATTTATTAAAATAATACTTACCTTCTTTGAAAAAAACTTGACCTAACTTAATTAAAATGCTCATATGTTTAAATAAATCTCCCTTTAAGTTTAGATGTGATTTATCGTCTTCATAAACCCATAAATTTTCTAATATATTATTACTAGGGATAAAATTGATATGGTGAACAACACAATCTATGTCTAAATACAACCCACTATGTAAATACTTTTTAGCGATTTCTAAATCTCGATATTCTCGTTTTGTTAAGTTTGGATCTTTTTCACGAGATAAAAGTTCCGCCAGATATCGTTCCATTACAATTACATGTTTAGGTCGAATATATTTACCTCCACTTGTTTTATGTGGCAGTATTTGTGGATGTTGATACTCTATTGGCATGAGTATTGTTTTATAACCTTTTCTGGTAGTATATTCTCCTTTTATTGCTCTTGCTGGAATATTATGTCTAATGTGCCGCCAATAGCCCATCGCAGTTCTGCTTAATCCACATATTTGACCTAATTCAGTATCGTTTAATTGTAATTCCTTATCATTATAAACTCGTTTTAACCACTCTTCATGTCTATATAAGGGATTCGTTTTTGAACAATCTGAAAAAGGATCTAAAGAAATTGTAATATATGGCGACTTCTGATTTTTACGATATTTAACAGTCCAGTCAATCGACTCGTCCCAATCAAATTTTTTTATTTTTTCTTTAAAATTTTCTAAATCTTCTATATTTATAGCATATATTTCATCAATTTCTTTATTTTGTTTTTCAATTTCTTCGTTTCTATATATTAACTCTCTTGATTCACTTAAAAGATCTGATTTTTCTACTGTATATTCTTCTTCTTTCCTTGAATTCGATTCCTTCTCTCCATTAAATTCGTAATTTTTATTATCTTTCATCGTATCTTGTTCTATAAGTTTCTTATTATACTCCTCGATTTTTTCGTTTAACATTAATTGGCTGATGGGTTCGCGCGATAAAGTTGCTTTAGGTATCCATTTGTGTTTTAAATTCGCATCCCAATTTCTTAGTAAATCCTCTCCTATAAAGCGTATAAAGTTAGTAGAGGGAATTTTCCCGCATTTGCTTTCAATTAGATCGAACACTATAGTTGTGAAATAACGCACATCGTCCATAAAGGTCAACCCGTATATCTGATCTAAATTCAATCTAAATTGTAATTTCTTGTAATACTCGGCAAATTCTTTCCTGCTAACCAAATCGACCTCATCAAAATATTTGTATTTTATTTCGCTATCTAATATATTTAACTTAATCCCAATAGACCCGTTCTCTGTCAAATCGGCTCTAATTCCCTCCCGTTCCGCTTTAGATTTTTTGAAATAGCCTTGATTTACTATTGAGTCGTATGTGATTCTACAAATAACGATTATAAAGCTCCATTTAAAGTTATACGAGAATTCTTCGTCGTACATAAAAGTATCAAGACCTCCCAAATACTTCGCGACTTCGCGATAGAATCCTTCAAGTTCTGAAACATTGAATTTGCCAACGACTAGATTGAAAACAAATTGCGCTAAATTACGTAAATTAGTTAAATATTCGCAACTGAAAATCTGATCTAACCTTAATCGAGTGCGCAATTTCTCGTAATTCTCTTCAAATTCTTCCCTGCGAACTTTGTCCAGCTTTTTTAACCACTCGTAAGGAAATGGTCGTCTAATTACCTTCCGTCTTAACCATTTCGCAATTCTATTTAGCTGAGAAGTTGTAGGGTTTAGCAGATTTCTTTTGAAATCTAATTTGAACGTAGGATGTATAATAAAACGGTAAATGTATCTACTAAGAAATAGCATTACCTTACGATTAAATTCGTTGTCTTCGATACAAGCTTCGTCCTTTAATAAGTAATTAGTAATCGTTTGGTTAATCCCGCTAAGTCTTGAGATTTTGTATTTCCCCGAAACTAACCTAAAAACGGTATTTACTAACGTTTGTAAATAAGTTAAAAAGGTTGAGTTGTACGCACTATCCGATTTTAACCGAGATTGCAGTTTCCTGAAATCTTTATGAAACCTTTTCCTGCTTACTTTGTCCAAACCTTCCGTAAAATTTTTTCCTAGTGATCCTTTAGATATTAAATTTCTTAAGTCCTCGGCAATTTCGTTTATTTGCAATGCTGTCAAGTCTTTCTGACCTTTTTTTAACTCAGAAGTAAAATCTGGATCTATTAGCCAACAGTAAATATTTCTGCTAAGAAAAATCGTTAAATTACGGTTAAAATCGTTATCTTCCAAATATTCCATCAGATTATTATCGTTACTTATCTCTCTTATCATTTTTCACACTTTCCTCCCTTTATCGTTTAATATTTTCAATTGAATTCAATTTTACTTTAATGAAAAGTAGATAATAGATCTTTATAAAGAAAAAAAAAAATTTTATACATTTTTGGGTATAACACCTTTTAGGTGATCATCGAATTTAAGTTTTTACTCGTAGCCGCTTAGAATGGTTTGAACGAGAACTCGCTTGCCTTCAGGGATTCTATACCCTATATTTTTCTTTTTATCATCTCTCATTAAATATTTGTACAAAGGGCGCCCTGCCAGATTAGTAAATGGGATATGTCCATATTCCACGAGGAACGCATGTAGTGTAAATAATTGATGACCGTACTCTTTATCTCTCTGTTTTTTCCCCGCCCCGTTCCCCTTTACTTGTGAATGTTTGCTTTCTATTAAGTTGGTGGTAATGTGTTTTCCCTTAAAAATTTTAAAGATAGGCGTGAGCATCTGAAGCATCCACTTTTTAGCGCCACTCCTCATTGATAATTTGTTTGACTCGAAATTTACATATATTTTGGCTATACCTTCTTTCTGGAACGAGTCGGATTGGTAATTTTCCGATTTTTGCCGCCATTTTGCGTTCTTATTTTGAACTTTATCTGAATTTCGAGATCTCCCTCTCTTTGCTTGAATTTTCCCCTTAATGAACTTGATCTCCCATTTAAATTTTAGCTCGTGCTTATTATGATAAAATGCTTTCCAATGCGTATAGATCTTATAATGTAAGAAGTGAAGCCCGAGGTTTTTAAATCTACTGATAATAATTTCTCCGCGTTGATCTTTATTGTGTAATTGAGCAACATGGATTACATTACTGCCAAATTTTTTAGCAATTGATTTATAGGAAGGCTCTCCATCGGTGATGAGGATTTTAAGCCTTTTTCTACACGCTTCAGGGATTTTTTCGAACGCTCTAAGAATCGATTCCTTCAGATTTCCCTCGTCTACGGGATCCGTAGAAAGCGTTTCAAAATTATTGTTGATAAATACGATTTCTGCATTGGAATTACCCCGAGAACCCATATATGTCTCGTCTCCTAATATGACCCCTCTTGGAAGTGCCTTGATTTTTTGTTCAATTACCTTCGAATTCTGTTGAAATACTTGCAAAATAAACGATTTCTTGAATTGGCTTAACTTTTGTTGTGTAATTCCCCATAGTATTGCTACTCCTATGAGTGGATATTTTAAAATAAATAACTCGTAAAGGATCTTTTTAATTCTTTCTTGATAAAGTAATAAATTTATCATTTTAAGATCGTTTCCAAACCGTTTCCCGCATTGTGAACATTGGACTCTATGATCTTTTTTGTGCTCTAAGGTGTTAAATCCATCCCATATAATAGAGCCGATATGAGCGCACATTATTTGGGAAGTAGATTTTGAATTCCGCTTTTTAGGACCGAAAAAAAAATTTATCCGAATCTTCTCATTTAAAGCAGGATATACCATCATTTTATTCTACCAATTTTTAACTTCTAATTAATATTGGGGAGCCCTTCTATTTTAATGTTTCCCCGGAAGCTGGGGCGCTTAATTGCCCAAAGAATGATAGATTACGAAATAAAAATGTATCAGATCCAAAGGTTTATATGATATCCATCTAAATTTTTACAAAATAAGGAAAAGAAAAAAAATTGGGTTATCACCTAAAAGGTGTTAATGCCACATTTTTAGTTTTTTGGTTATTTACATTTTTGGAAAATTCTTCTTTTTAAAAAAACGATCCCATAATATTAGGGCAAGAAAATATCTTCAAAAATGATTAATGTGGATTCTTTACTACAACATTTTTTGTTTATAAAGATATACAAATTGTTACTATAAAGCATCTTCAAAAAGGTGATGAAAAATAAATTTACGAAAAAAATTTGTTATGGTCGGGATTTTTATCTTAGTGTTTATTCTTATGAGTTTTAACGTTCAAAACAACTCTGAAATATATAATCATTATTTTCCGCATAAACTTAGACATCATTGTCTATT
>JAUWBH010000191.1 GCA_030605085.1 Promethearchaeota archaeon
CCGTTCGAGAAAGGTAATAATTTACTTAAAAAAGAACGGGTAATGGGACGCTTAACAACCCAATTATCGGGAAAAATCGAATGGTTTTTAGAAGAAGTAATCATATAAAAAATATACAAAAAATTTAACATTTAGTCTAAAATCGAAAAAAAAAGAAGATTTTTCATTCATAAAATTTTATAAAATTTTATCATTCAAATTTGGGACTTTGGTACGTATTTATTTTTAAAACTAAAACAATGGGTGGGTGCAAAATTCAGTGTTGGAAGAATCACATTTTCTTTAAGTTGTGATTTATAACGAGAAATTTAAAAATGTCAAGACAATAACACTAACATTTGTATCCACCCAAAACAATTCCTTTATAAATAATAAATTACTTTATAAAAATTAAAAAAAAAACCACGATATTAACAACTTTCTTTTTTTCATATAAATTCAATTCATAATTATCGTAATTAAAAATTAAAATGGCAGAAGAAGAAATAGAAGAGGAAGAAGAAGAACTGGAAGAAGTACTAGAGGATGGAACAGAAGTAGGTTATAAAATAGAAAATGTAGTAGCCACTGTAATTGTAGAAATTACCGAAAAAATAGATCTTAAACAGATCGCCCGTAAACATGCAGATGTTGAATATAACCCTGAACGCTTCCCAGGATTGGTTATGAGAATTGAAAAGCCTAGAGCGACAATTCTTATATTTTCTACCGGAAAAATGGTGGTTACTGGTTTGAGAAAAGCCGCAGATGCTCCTAGAGTCGTAGAAAAAGTAATAAAAAACATTAGAAAAGCTGGTATAAAAGTATCAAATCCAGAAATTACAATTCAAAATATTGTTGCCAGTGGCGATCTACATACTAATATTGATCTCAACATGGCAGCAATTATAATGGACAACGCAATGTTTCTTCGAGCATTTCGCTCGGAGAGTTGAAACGAACCAGAAGTGTTCCCTGGATTAATCTACCGAATGCAAGATCCAAAAACAGTTTTTCTAATTTTTAGTACAGGTCGAATAGTTTGTACGGGTGCAAAAAAAAAAGAAATAGTGAGGGACGCGGTTTTAAAGCTAAATCAACAAGTACGCGAATTGGGAGTCGCTAAAAAAGATATAGGAGGCTCAGAATACCAAGATATTACTTTTATTTAATTTTGATTTATTTAATATCAAAATTTATTTTTTTTCATCATTTTTTATATGGTAAAGTTTGCGAGATATTATATTCTGAAACTCTCTAAGAACGGGCACATTTACAATTCCTTCATTATTATTATCTAAATAAATAAGGATTAATTCTCCAGAACTTAAATCTTTAAATCCAGAAATATCAAAATGATTTAGATTTCTATTACAAGTGATATATATCGAATCATTTTGATCTTCGTAATTTAACTTTGAATCACATATAGGGCAGTAATTAAGATTTATCGAATGGAAGATTTGAGTTAATGTATTTTTTTTAGAAAAGATAGTCATAAACTTTCAAATTCTTAAAGCGTTATTTAAGGTAAGTAATATAGAGATAATACATCAAAAATAAAAGAATTTTCAGGTTCTAACATCTATCTATTTTTAAAAAGTGTAGTCAAAGCTTTTAAACTTGCTTTGAAATTCTTTAAATTCGTGTTCTACTTTTTTTACTATTGCGTGCTTAGGACCTTTTTTAGAAAATTCCAGCAATTCAAGTAATTTATCCTCAGAACCTTCTGCTTCTATGTAAACGCTTCCATCGGGCATATTTTTAACAAATCCAGTTAACCCTAATTTACGGGCTACTTTTCGAGTAGTATAGCGAAAGAATATGCCTTGAACCAGCCCATAAACTTTTATAATAATTTGTTTCATAAAATATATTTAACTTTTTACTTGTTTATTTCCTAAATTTCTCATTATGTTAATATTTTCGTTTAACATATCCTTAGTAATGTTTGGATGAATATCTAACGCAAAAACCTCTCTGGCAACCTTTTCTACAACAGGCAACTTAATCTTAGTGTAATCAATCTCTTTCCCATAAAAAGGGCAAGAAAATGGACAGCCTCTTGGGTACGCGATTTTTTGCTGAAATAACTTTGTTTCGTATAGAGGTTTAGGATAAAGTATCTTACTACTTGGAAATTTTGAGATAAACTGATTTTTATCTAAACCAATATCTTCAGGACGTATTCTTCCAATCCAGTAATTAAAGGCAGGTTCGCAATATTCTGGAATATACGGTGATTCAATACCATCAATTTTATTTACAGCATCGGTTAAAATTTGTGCGTTTTCATTTCTAATTTTTACATATTCATCTAACTTCTTCAATTGAACTCGTCCAATTGCACCTTGAATTTCTGTCATCCGATAGTTCCAACCTAAGCGATTGTACGTATACCAATAAGGTTCACCATGATGTCTTATTAAACGACATTGCCTTGCAAGTCTATTGTTATTAGTCGTTACCAAACCCCCTTCTCCTGTTGTCATATTTTTTGACGGATAAAAACTGAAAGTGCCTAAATCTCCTATTGAACCAACTCTTTTACCTTTAAACTTTGCCCCATAAGCTTGACATGCGTCTTCTATGACAAATAAATTGTTTTCCTTTGCTATATCTAAAAGTAGATCCATATCAGCAGTAACTCCAGCTAAGTGTACGGGAATTATTGCTTTTGTCTTATCTGAGATTTTTTCTTCGACTGATTCAGGATCTAATGTATAAGTTTTATTATCTATATCTGCAAAGATTGGTATTGCATTATTATGCAAAACAGAACTAGCAGTCGCTATAAACGTAAACGGAGAGACAATCACTTCGTCGCCAGGTCCAATATCCAACGATGCTAACGCAATGTGGAGAGCAGCAGTTCCAGAATTGACGCCGATTGCGTGTTTTACCCCTATATATTCAGCAAATTCCTTTTCAAACGATTCAACGCATTTACCAGTCAATAAAGATAGCATCTGAGATTTCATTACCTTAATTACTTCTTTTTGCTCTTCCTCTGTGATATTCAATTTAACATCAAGAATTTTTTGTTATTAATTTTTAATTATAGTTTAAGTAAAAAATAGTATGTAATCCATAAGAATATGTTTATTTAACTATATAAAGGTTAAATCTTTCAAAATTTCAGGAAATAGAGATTATTTTTTTCACTGTATTCAATTATTTTGTCGTTAATGAGAGTATTAATAACAACTTTTAACTGATTTTCGTTAATTTTCACATACTCTTTAAGGCCTTCAAAATTGAGCCCATCGTGTATAGATAATAAATATAGAATTATATTTTTTGGCTCTTTTAAATAATCTGAATTCAGAACTTTTCCAAATCTTTTTTCCAAGAAATAGTTTCTCATTTTTACTTCTGCCAATTCCTGGCTTAACTTAATAATAACCGCTTCCCTTGCTTTAAAAACATGTAAACTTAAATTAAACATATTTTCTAAATGTGCCTTTAATTCTTCTTCAACGGTTAAATATAAATCAAGTTCTTTGTTAAATTCTTCAAGTACTATTATGTAATCCTTGCCATCCTCGTGTTTTTCTAAAACAATAACAATAATAAGTTCTTTCTCAGAATTGTAAAATGAAACAGAGTACCAATCCAATTCTTCTGATATAATGTAAGATTCTGTAAAGTTATGACTAATTTGAATTTGTTGAACAGCATTATTAGGTATCTGTAAATCTTTGGGATATTTTAAATAGATCGTTCCACCTTCCAATTCGTCCCAGCTAATTAAAAATATGCCACGAGGAATATTGAATCACTCGAAATTACAATTATCTTTACTTAATTAAATATAAAATATAAATACTATTCATATAATTTTTTGGTCGTAGATATCCTAAAAATTATTCCATATTTTCTTGAGTTAAATATGAATTTAACATAAAATTTAACAAAAAGTAAGAACAAAGTATTATTGATGGATAATGTCTATTATGTTTATATTTTAGAAGTTATTGCTAAGAATGGTAAAAAAAGCTTTTATACAGGATACACTAACAACTTTTATCATAGAATATCTAAACATAAAAAGGGATTTGGAGCAAAATTTTGTCGTGGGAGGAAAGATATAAAATTAAAATATCTTGAATCGTTTACCAATAGAAAAGAAGCGATGGGTAGGGAGCGAGAAATTAAATCTTATTCTAAACAAAAAAAATTGGAGTTAATTAAAAGTTTTAACGATAGTTGATATAACCGTTGGTTAAAAAAATAAAAAATTTCTTGGTTTGTCTTGTAGGGTTGCCAGCTTCTGGTAAAACTACATTTGCTAATAAATTAAAAAATATTTTAGAGAAGAGATTTAATGATTTTAAAGTAAAGATAGTCGATCCTGATAAAATTAGGGATATTATTGCGCCAGAGGAATTTGAATATAAAGAAGAGCAAAAAGTCCGTAAAAAAAATTTGGAGGCGGTAAGAAAAGCGTTAAAAAAGGGATTTGTAGTTATTAGCGATAATTTAAATTATTATACCAGTATGAGGCACGATTTAAAGAAAATCGCTGAGAATTTAAGTCTTAGATTTTTTATAATTCATATATCAACTCCACTTGAAATTTGCCTAAAATGGAACGAAGATAGAGGAACACTAATTCCTAACGAGGTCATTGAAAAAATATATAACAAATTTGATAATTTTGGTAAATATAATTGGGACTATCCAATCGAAAAATATGATATGTCCCTAATCAAAAATCTAGATGAACACCTTGAAAAATTAGTTGATGTTATAATTCAAGACCTAGAATCTTTAAATGATGTAATAAATATTGAGAAAGAAAAAAAAAGACGCTCAAATTTCGATAATGAGAAATTAGATAAAATAACGAGAAATATAATTGGAGAATTGTTAAGAAATCCTAATAATCGTTCTTTTAAAAACAAACTAATCAAATATAGAAAATCATTTGTAAAAGCTAATTTAAATAAATTTTTAAGCGAGTCAGAAATATCGAATACTTTTAAAGATTACTTAGAAAAAAGTTTAAACACGAGAATATCCTAAGAATTTTTTGAATTTAAAATTATAAAAAATAATAAAAAAGAACATAAACATTAATTACTTTATTTACTTGAATTAAATATTAAACTAAATGTCTATATTGTTCAAGATGACGCAAAAGCAACCTATAAAGAAAACATTGAAGCTAAGAATAGAACGATTGGAAAAAAATCGAAGTGGACGTAGTTTATGTTACGTTGATCAAGACGCATTAAAAGAATTAGGTTTGTCTACTAATGACATTATCGAAATACGAGGGAAAAAAAAAACCACTGGCATTGTTGTTTCAAGTGCTGCTGATAGGGGAAAAGGCATTTTAAAACTAGATGGTTTACAAAGACTTAATGCAGGCGCAACAATTGGAGAATATGTTTCTATACAATTAGCAGATGTATATCCTGCTGAAGAAATCGTTTTAACTCCAACACGTCCAGATATAGATATGAAAAGGCAAGCTGAAGCTATAAAGGGAAAATTGATCGATAAACCCGTAGTTATTGGGGATATTGTCGATGTATTAGGCACATTTGTCCAAAGAGAAGATCCCGATAATCCCATGAGCGAAATTATGAAAATGTTGCCCTTTTTTAAAGGTGGAAATAAAAGACCAACCTTAGGAACTTTAAGGCTTATTGTAGAAAATACCAGACCTGCAAATAAAGTTGTTAAAATTGCGCGAAATACTAGGATAAAGGTAAATAAGAGGGTTGCTGTATTAAATGTTTCTGGGGGAGTTGTAACATATGATGATGTTGGTGGATTAGGCGACGAGATTCAACGGATACGGGAAATGGTCGAATTACCTCTAAAACATCCGGAATTATTTCATAGACTTAATATTGATCCACCAAAAGGTGTTTTATTTTACGGTCCCTCTGGTACAGGAAAAACCTTATTGGCTAAAGCCGTATCACAAGAGTCAAGCGCTTATTTTATAACAATTAACGGTCTAGAAATAATGAGTAAATTTTACGGTGCTAGCGAAGGGAGACTCCGCGATATCTTTAGAGAAGTAGAAGATAATGCCCCTGCAATAATTTTTATCGATGAAATTGATTCTATCGCACCAAAAAGGCAAGATGTTACGGGTGAAGTTGAAAGACGTGTTGTCTCACAATTACTTTCTCTATTAGATGGACTAAGAGGTAGAGGAGAAGTAATATGTATAGGAGCCACAAATAGAATAAACTTTATTGACCAAGCATTAAGAAGGCCCGGGAGGTTCGATCGCGAAATAGAATTTGGAGTACCTAATGTAAAAGGAAGAAAAGAAATCTTTCAAATACATACAAGAGGAATGCCACTTGAGCCCGATGTAGACCTTAACAATTACTCTGAAATAACTCATGGTTTTGTAGGTGCTGATATTATGGCAGTTAGCAGAGAGGCTGCTATGTTTTCGCTTAGAAGAATCCTCCCTAAAATTAATTTAGACGAACCTATCCCTAGTGAAATTATCCAAGAATTAAATATTAAAGACAAGGATTTTCTCCAATCAATCAACATGATTGAACCAAGCGCATTGCGCGAAGTCATGATTGAAATTCCTAATGTGTCATGGGAAGATATTGGGGGATTAGAAGATATTAAGAGCGAATTGAAAGAAGCCGTTGAATGGCCATTATTGTATTCCAAATTATTTAAAAAAGCGGGTATCCGCCCTTTAAATGGAATATTACTTTTTGGTCCTCCAGGATGCGGAAAAACACTTCTAGCTAAGGCGATAGCCACTGAGAGTCAATCTAACTTCATTACTGTAAAAGGTCCGGAAATTTTTTCTAAATGGGTTGGTGAGAGTGAGAGATCAGTTAGAGAAATTTTTAGGAAAGCACGACAAGCAGCACCGTCAATTATTTATTTTGATGAAATTGACGCAATTTCGTCCAGTAGAGGGACTTACCAAGGATCGCATATTTACGATTCAATCACAAACCAAATTTTAGTAGAGATGGACGGTGTCGAAAATAGAAAGGGGATCGTAATCATAGCTAGTACAAATCGCCCTGATTTGGTAGACTCTGCATTATTGAGACCAGGGAGATTTGATCGACTGTTATTTGTCACGGCTCCAGTTTACGATACGAGATTAAAAATAATTAAAGTCCACACTAAAGAAATGCCTTTAGCTGACAATGTTTCTCTTGAAAAACTTGCTCAAATTACTGAGGGTTATAGCAGTGCTGATTTAGAGAATTTATGTCGAGAAGCGGGTATGCAAGCTATTAGAGAACTAATGACGGATTTAGATGAGATAAGATATAAACATTTTGAATACGCTTTAACTAAAATTAAATCTACCCTCCCAAAAGAGGTAGTTGAAAGATACGAACAATTGGCAAAACAGATAACCGAATCTCGGAATATTAAGGAATCTGCCGATTTTTATAAATAATCCTTATATTTTGAGTTAGTTGACATTTAATTCAATTTTAATTTAAGAAAAGAATTTAAAGCTTTTTTCAATTTATCTTTTTACAAATAACTGAAGTTTTAAAAATCAATAAAGTTGTTATAAATGAGCGAAATTAAAATTAATTGGAAAGGGCATATAAAGAAGTATCAAGCCGCTATGGATTCATTAAATCTTGACTTTTGCGTATTGACTAGAGTAAAATCCATAACTTACCTTGCTGGTTGCTTTGTACCATGGAAAAGTGCGATTTTCTTGCCAAAAGAAGGTGCAGGTAAGCCTATACTGATCACCGTTTTATTAGATGTAGAAAGAATTAAAGCCGAATCTCAATCAGAAATTTCTATTTCTGGCTGGGGACCGCTGAAAGGCTTTTATTGGGAAAAAAAAATACAATCTGCAGCTAAAAAAGTAGGAGTATATAAGCCAAAGGGAACTCCTCCTCGAATTGGTGTTGAACTTGGTTTAGATATTTGCATTACGGGTCAAATGCTCACATATACGGAGGCTGAACTCCTTAAAAAAGTATTTCCCGGATGTGAATTAGTTGATTTTAACGAAAAAACGGAGCAGATTCAATTTATTAAAGAGCCTGAAGAGATCGCTATGTTACGCAAAGCAAGTGAAATCACAGATATAGGACAAGCGGCTGTGAAAAAAGCCCTGAGTGAAAGACCATCTGGGAAAGTTTTCACTGAAAACGAAATTGCTGGAATTGGAACATTGGCGATGAGGAAAGCTGGAAGCAATTTCGAATGGACTTTCACTGGAAATCAAGAGATCGGGTCAGGTTATAGAGCAAGTTGGACATTTAACGGGTGTACACCAGCAACAAACAAGCAAGTTAAAGAAGGAGAATCGTTACTTGTCGATTTACATAGCGAATATGGTTGTTACCTTGGAGATTTAAGCCATAATTACATACTTGGCAACTGTCCCCCTGAGTTAAAGAAATTTAATAATGTTTACGAACAATTATGCTATACGCTTATAGATAACATGACGCCAGGTAATACATTTGAAGAATGTTATAATCAAGTTCACAAAGTTGCTGATAAAGAAGGATATGGAAATGATCTTTTTTTCGGACTTGGACATTCATTGGGATGTATTGGGAACGAGTCCACGCCAGTTGTCGTGCCCGGTAAAGATTGGGGACATTTGGAATTTGAAGAGAACATGATCGAAGTGGCAGCGATAGTGTTTAACAGACCGGGATTGGGTGGTCTAAGACTGGAAGCTCCCACATTAGTGACTAGCAATGGGGCGGAGGTGTTACCGAAAACCCCGTTCGAAGTCGATTACATATAATCGCATCTTTAAAAATCATAATATGCTATACGAAAGATAAAACCTTAGTGGTTTATCCATACCCATTGGTTTCTTTTTCTTTTCGTTTTTTTAATTTTGTTTACAACTTTCTCTATATTGGGAAAAACTTTCCCAATTCTAAATTCAAATGAAAAAAATAAAGAAAAGTTTAAGAAACTTCTAAGTGAAAAAGAGTCTAATGAGTTATATGAAAAATGGGATAATCCTTTTTTTTTAATTCAAATGGAAAGCTTTCTAAATTATCTCTTTGCCGTATGTTTCTCTCGGCTATCTTCCTCGGAATCTTATAAGATACAGCATTCTCTATACATTTTTCAACCATTTCCTGTTGAACATCAAAAAGATAAATTCTTTTCTCAAAAAAAGCAACTTTATCATCCGCAGGAATGTATTTTAAAATAGGTAAAATTAAATTACCCTCTCCACAATATAAATCTACCCAAATATGTTTTTCCAAATCATTTTTTATTACTGGAAAAATATAATCTAAAAATATGTCAACAGAAGTTAAATGAACTCCTAAGGTTCTTCTTGAACTTCTTTCTTGATGGTTTATAATTCTCTCATTCATGACTAATAAATATATTTATTCTTTAATTCAAAAATTTTATTTTTATACTTATTAACGCTTTATTATTAAAAGATGTACAAAAATATCACTATTTTTAATTAATAAATAAATCTCCCGTTTTCATCTCTCGTTCGCTCTTTCACTCTGCGCTTCATTGCTTCCCTATAAAGTTCTTTTCCACACAAGGGACACCATGTACCTTGCGGTTTTGAAGGTTTCCCTCTGATACTGTAGGAAGGTGCCCACCAATCATATTTATGTTGGTTGCAGTACCAATGCAATGGAATAGTTTCTCCAAAATAATTGTTTGACAATAATTTGCCATTTCTTTTTTTAGCTAATTCTTGTAATTCAAATATATATTCTGGTGGTGAAATATTAAACTTCCCCCAATGAATTGGTTCTCTGCTTTCGGGGGGGATTATATTCTGTTCAATACACTTTTTGCGTATATAAGCCTCCATCTCATCTATTCGAATCTTATGAAGTTTTCCCTCACGCCATTCGTAGCCAATCTCAATTAACACAATCCCGTCTTTTTTACAGTTCTCTCGTTTATACTCGTCTAATTCCTTACGCTTCTCAAACAATTTAGGATCGTTTTTATGAAAAAATTCATGAAACCGATAATGCTGTATGCCCTGCCTTTCAAATGCTAATTTTAATTCCTTATTATAACCGTCCAAATGCATGTCATGTTTCCTGAGCCATTCTAAATTTTGTTCTGGGGGAAATTTCAATTCAAAAATCGCTTCAAAAAAAACTCGACAAATACGTTCCTGCCTTCCTTGAGCACATCTAGGGCACCAACTCCCATTAGGTCGTGTTGGTTTGCCCATTATATACGTTGGTTTCGCTTTCCATACATATCCGCACGTGCCACACTTCCACAAATGATCTTTTCTCACTCCTAAATACTTCTTCGATAAACACTCTCCCCCACCAGGCTTCGAGTGTGCCAATTTTTGCATGTCTTCAAGCAAATATTTGTGCAAATTTTTTCGCATCGATTCATTTCCGCAATCAGGACACCACGAACCTTTCTTAGAAGGATAATCTTTAATTGTACTAGGTTTGGCTTTCCACTCACAGCCACACACCCCACATTTCCATCTATGATATTTCGTCATCCCGTAAAACTCTTTTGAAAGCAATTCTCCACCTCTCTCTTTTGCTAATTTCTGAAATTCCTTAAATAATACATCTTTATGCTTTTTATTACAATAAGGGCATCCAAACGTGTTTCTCTGTACTTTTTGAATGATATTTGCCCTGAAATCTTTCCATGTTCTTTGACATTGGATGCATCGAAATTCTAAATCTGACATATTATTAATATACTCAGTAGAAAGCAATTCAATATTTCTTTCCTTCACAATTTTTTTTATTTTCTGTAAATATTTATTGCGCCTCTTAATTGAGGACTCCCTTTTATGAAAATCCGTG
>JAUWBH010000094.1 GCA_030605085.1 Promethearchaeota archaeon
GGAGACGCTTTTAAAATTTGTAGTCTTTCCATGCTTTTAAGAACAGAATGGAAACTTTATTTAAGGGTATGATATGTAAGTGATATGTAGAAAAATTTTAAATCATTCGTAAGTATTAATGTCATTATAAATAATACAAATTATTAATATAAATAGAAATAAACAATGTTTTTTTTTTCGCCGAATGAAAGTGCTAAGCGAAGAAAATAAAAATATTCCGAAATAAATTTAATTAATTAAAATTTAATTTATATATTATTCATAGAACTATGTGTTTGTTATGAGTTCTATAAGACAGAAAGTTATTGTTCTTGGTTCGATTGCATTTGATTACATCATGGGTTTTGATGAAAATCTTGTCAATGCCGTTTCAATTGATCACGAAAAAGGTGAATATCAAAGTACGGTTACAGCTAATAGTAGGGTACAATACTTCGGCGGCACAGCCGGTAATATCGCGTACAATCTTGGTCTATTGAATACGAATATCGTTTCTTTGTTATGCTCTGTAGGAAAAGATTTTGAAAGTTTAGGATATAAAAAACATATAAAGAGCTTCAGAAACATAAATCTTGCTGTTGACATACATGAAGACATGTTTACGGCTGCGTGTTATATAGTAAACGATGTTAAATCAAATCAAATGATCGTATTCCATGGAGGCGCTTTAGATAAGTGTAAAGAAATCGATTTAAGAGAAAAGATTAAGGACCCAGAAAATTATATATATGCAATTAACTCAACTCAAAGCGTAGAGGCTATGGTGAATTTCGCAGAGCAATTATTTGATTTAAAAATCCCCCAAATATTTGACCCTGGGCAAATAACCCCATTATTTCCTAAAGAATTATTAATTAATATAATAGAAAAATCAGAAATCTTAATTGGCAATCAATATGAAATTGACCAAATTAAAAAAAAAACAGATATGTCCGAGAATGATCTCATAAAATATGTGAAAGCTATAATTATAACAAAGGGACCTGATGGATCAGAACTAATTAAAGACGATAAAGGAAAGATTTATCATATTGATATTCCCATCAGTAAACCAAAAAAAGTTATTGATACGACGGGTGCCGGAGATGGTTATCGAGCGGGTATTTTAACGGGATTATCGTTAGATATGACATTGATAGATTCTTGCCGGTTAGGTTCTGTGATTGGGTCTTTTGTAGTAGAAAGTTCTGGGGCACAAACGCAGAATTATAATATAACTGATGTGAAAAAAAGATTCGTCTCTACATATGAATATATCCCTCTTGAATTAGAAGGTTTATAGATAGACATCCTTTCTCGTTATAATAATTTGTGTGTAAAATGTTTTTACACACAAATCTTGAAGTTTTAGGCATTTTTCTCTTAGGAAAATAAGGGAAAATGATCTTATTTATAAATCTTTTACATCTTTATTTTTATAAGAAAGGCTAAATTAAAAAAAGGATGTTCTCGTTAAGAATTAGCAATTATGAGTCAAGATAATAATAATATTTCTGAACTTGATTTTTATACAAGTATCTTAGATTACTATCAAAAACCAAATCATAATCGTGAAAAGATAAAAATATGGGTTGCGCAACTCAAAATAAAATTAATGGAATTATTAGATAATCCTATAAACAAGAATATTGTTAAGAATTCCCTAATTTTGTTACAATCTTTATTTGAAAATCATCCACCTGACATTTATAATAATAGAGGAGTGAATGTAAATCAACTATCAAGAAATGATAAAAAACTTATAATTTCGATATTACAAAAGGAATTTAAACTTCAACTTTGATGTATTTTTCAATACTACATCATATTTCTTGCTTATTGTTTTATAAATCTTGAGCAAGAAATCTTTTCTCTAACCTCATTTCTTATTATAGAATGTGCTATAATATTTTCTGTATTTCACATAAAAAAGAAAAATTAAATACATCCGTTCTAATTCTTTCAAATAAAAATTTTGTGTGTAAAATGTTTGCGCGAGACTATCGTAAGAAATAAAGATAGAATATTCGAATTTTTAAATAACTTCCAAGTTTATTTATGTAGGTATAAGAAAAAATTTTAACTGTTGTTTTAAACTCACGATTATTAATCGTTTAAATCACATAAAACTGATGTTTTAAAAGCTATAAAAACTGAATATACCGGAGTAAATTACAGGTACAAAAAATAGCAACGAATAAACACAAATCAAAATTTAAATACATGGAGGTGATAGTGCGTGATTAGTAAAAATACAGTATTAGTATTTTTATTGTTTGTCTTAGAATTTACTGTTTGTGTTTTAGTTGGTGGTTTTTTAGGTACAATCATAATGAAAATAATTATTTTATTATTCAAATTAAGATAATACAAAAGGATTGAGGCTAAGATTGGTATAAAAATTATATGGGGTAATTAAATGGAAGTAAATGATAGTAAAGGAGTAAATTTAATTTATTTAGCGGCAAAGTTATACATTTGTTCACATGTTTTATTATTTGGATTTTATATAACAGGATGGCTTTGGTATGCCTTTTTTATTACTGGTGGTCCAGTTCCCGTAAATTTTAATAGATACGACGAGTTAGCCGCAGAATTTATTTGGATTAACATTACTTTTGTGATGTTAATAATCAGCTCTATTTACATTGTAGCATACAAACATGAGAAATAATTAATCTCTTTTTTTTTTCTAATTTATAATTTATATCGATTTCTTTTTATCATAAAATAAAAGAAAAAGTAGAAATTTTTTAAAAAATACAATATCTATAACAAACTTTAATTTTTCTTTTTCATGGCAATAGAAGAATTCAGATTTGAATGCACCAAATGCGGGTTCTGTTGTACAGATAAAAAAACGATAGTAAATGTTACCTATTTAGATATATTGCGAATAAAAAATGGTTTAGATTTAACTTTAAACGAAGTTATTGAAATTCTTGGATTTTACGTTTTTGATAAGAAACTTGCCCGAGAAGAACTTAAAAAAATGGTTTTATCACCTATAGAAACCGAAAAAGGCTTAACTTTTATAGGACTTATGAAGAAAGCGAGTGGCGAATGTTATTTCTTTAATGAACAAACTAAAAAATGTTCAATTTATACGGTCAGGCATATGTTTTGTCGCACTTTTCCATTTACTTTTAGAATTGTATTCGATAAGCAGGACAAAACAAAGGCAAAAATAATAATGTTTTATACTGAAAAAGGGAAAAATTACTGCCCAGGAATTGGATTGGAAGCACCTATCATTGATGAAAAAGAATGGATTAAGATAGGTAAAACAGTAATCGAAGAAATGAACGATAATCACTTTATAGCAGAAAATTGGAATGAGGCAGTAAGAAAAAGTAAAATAACTCCTTCTGTTAGGAACTTCCTATTAGGTGTCTTTAAATTAAAAGAAAAGAGCAATTAAAATAGACTCACGTTATATATCCATATTGAGAACAAGCAAGGAGTCCCCAAAAAAGCATTCTAAGTTCTACTGTAAGTGCTAAAATATCATTCTCCCAATTAAATTCTTTTGATTGGTTTTCATAAGTAAAAAACTTTGTAGAAGAAACTATGTATGAAATAAGAGTATGAATTAACTCGCTCTCTAAGTTCTTTAAGCCAAACATGTCCATAATTAAAAGTGCTTTGGCAGAATCGGTTATAGTATCTTTTATTGATAATCCGCTCGATGATATTGATGTTTTTAATTCTGCATTATAAATTTTTCTAAATTTACTGATATCAACTTCCTTATCTAATAATCTTATGCACGCTAAGTGCTCAAAAATATCTAATATTAAGTTAGATTCTTCTAAATTAGTTAATATATTCAAATTTAGAATTTTGGACAAAAGAAGATTTTTCTCTGGAATTTTTACTCCAAAATTTTCCAGCATCTTTATACTTAGAAGAGTGTAAAAATTTAAATGCAATTTTTCTGATAGAAAATCTTTTATCTCAGCATCGATGAAATTTTTGATTTCAAAAAGATTTACAACGTCGGGTGTGTTTTTAAGTATATTTAATTCTGAAAAAACTGCTAAACTGTGAAATATACTAATTGGATCTGGTTCCACATACTTAAAATTACTAAAAATTCTTCCAAAAATGTGATCGTTTGTTATCGAAATAATTTCATCATGTTCAAAAGGAATTTTAATATTTAGCATTTTTAATATAGAAACATAATAGAATAAGTTCTCTAAATTAAAGAATTCCGGAGTTTTATCTTTAGAATTTATTAAATTCTCTGTATCAATATTAAATTTCTTAATTATCCCTGACTTGACATGAGGAAAATTACCAAAATAATCAAGAAAACTCCTTGTTTCTCCTTGATAATAGAATTTCATTTTTGGCTGTTCTAACTCTTTAAGAGGAGAATATTCTTGAGTAGAACGCTCTATTTTCCCAGAAAGTTTAAATATTTTTGATTTAACCGATAAAGTAAATGGATTGATATATTCTTCTATTTCAATTAGTACTTCCTTAACAAAATCTTTAAATTGAGTTGATGTAATATAATCGTGCTTAAATTGATCTAAACGATTTAGAAAATTCCGTGGTAATAGGTCAAACAAATCTAAATTTTCAATTTTATTAGTATCTAAATCAATTAGATATTTTAGTAAAATTTCAATAAGGTTCTTATTAACAAATTCTTTTAAGTCCTTTTCAAAAAATGATTTGTAATTCTGATATTCATCTCTCTTATCGACGATAATTTTCGCAAGGTTTTTCGAATCTTCATTTAATTTTTTATTAGGAACACCAATCGTCATAAGAGCTAATCTAATAGTTTTTATCATTACTACAATAGTTTCTTGTATAGATTTATCTGATTCAGCGTATAATATGGTTTCTAAATCAACATCTCTTTCTTTAAAAAGATCCTTTATATAAGAATAACACCGATTAAAAAATTCAAAAATCTCATCTTTATACGACTCCAAAAAAATTGTTAATAACGTGCCAAAATCTTCCGTTTTTACTAGATTATCCATTATTCAACTTTCCTCCTTTATCAATTTACCATAAATCCATTCTCAATAGATTAAAAGAAATTAGGATAAATTATCATTTATAATTTTTTATTATATTTTAATAATTATCCAAGGTCAGTATTAAACTTTCTTTCTTCAACTGCATATTAATTCAATATTATATCACATGGGTTTATTAGAAATCAAACTTTAAATACCAAGCTCATATATTTATCAGTTAGTAATTATGGAAAATTTTAATTATAATAGAATCGCAAAAGATTATCATTTTAAAAGAATAAAACCTTGGAAAACTCTCGAGAACTTTTTATCATATTTAAGAGAAAAGGAATATTCTTTTAATGGATTTTGCGTCGATTTAGGGTGCGCTAATGGTAGACATTTTATAATATTTAAAACTTCTAAGAATAAATTAATTGGTATAGATAATTCACTCGAATTTTTGAAAATCGCTAAAGAAAGGTTGAGAGATAATAGTCAATACAATAAAAACGAATCTGATAATATTCAACTAATTCTTGGGGATCTAAATTTCATCCCTGTTAGATCTCAATCTATTCAAACATTTTTTTCAATCGCAACAATTCACCATATAAAAGGAATTAAAAAAAGGCAAAGCGCAATATCTCAGATGTTTAACTTATTAAACACGAATGGTTTTTTCTTATTATCTGTGTGGAGAAGATGGCAAGAAAATCTTAAAAAATACTTTATTTTCGATTGGTTTAAAAGAAAATTTAATCCAAAATTCAAAAAACAACAAAAAAACTTAGATCTAAAGGACTTTGGGGATAGATTTGTTCCGTGGACTATTTCTAAAGAAAAAAAAACATATAATCGATTTTATCATTTCTTTTCTCGGCGAGAGATGTTAAAATTATTGAAGCTTTTTAAGATTAAAGAGCTTAAAAAAATTGGGGGTCCTGGAAATGAGGATAATTTTTTTATTTTAGCTCAAAAGTAAACTAAAATGCATAAGCATAAATAAATTAAATATTGTTTTTCTCTTTTTCCTTCATTTTGTCAAACCAATCTTTTAATTCAGTCATAAGTCTCTGGTGAGTGTTAGCTCCTCTCATTTAACTATCTATTTCCTCCTCTTTCGGAAGTGGTGGTGGAGGTGGTCTTGGTTCTATTTGTGTCTATTCTGTCGATTGTATAGTATCTGTGCTGGTTTGAAGTCTATTTATCTCGTCAAATCTCTTTTCTAAATCGGCGATTTTTTCATTTATACCATCAATCATTTGGTCAAAGATTTTGGGCATTTTAAAAACAACATGTAATAAATTTTCAATAATGCTCCCTAAAGCCTCTATTTTCTCTTCTGGTGTTCCTTTTCTTACCTCTTCCAAAACTTTGCTAAATTCTTCTGCCATAAGAACACTTCAAAAAGTTGTTTCATTCCACATAAGCTAAAATTTAAAGATCTTTGCCTTTAGAAGGAATACCTATTGATTTAATCGTTTGTAGGATTTAATTTCTAAAATTATTAGTCCTTAGATGCTTTATTATATTCATCCGTCAGAATCTTTATTGCTTCTGCCATGTCTTTAATTGCTTTCTCTCTTTGTTCTGAAGTAATTTTATAAATATCTTCTTCATCCTTAAGGTCCTTTAAACGAATCAACAATCCAGATATTTCATCACTTATAGTCCCTAAAGTTTCTTTCTCTTGAGATAAATTAGGCATTATTTCTTTGGAAGGCTCCACAGGTATAGTCTCAAGTTCTTGTGGTGGAGCGTGTGGTGGAACATGTGGTGGAGCATGTGGTGATTCTATTCTTTTGGGTGGTCCGATTTTTGTAACATGCTTTCCTTCATCAATATCTTTAACGACTAGTTCGGCTGAAGGTTGCTCTAAAGACGAAATGCTAACAGTCTCTACTTTTGAAACTTTAATTTTACCGATGTCTTTTTCGATTTTTGCTAAAGATTTGCTAAATTTAAACATCTTATCAGCGGTATCTTTTAGGAGCTCTGCTGAATCGTTTAAAATCTTTTTAAGAGATTTTATACCTTGTGTTAATTTTTTTACATCTGAAGGCAATTTAAAAATTGAATTCGCTTTTATTTTTAAATTTAATTTAGAAATATATGGAATTTTAGCTTTATATTTTTTTAGGTAATTTAAAAAAGAAATAATCTTGAACTAATGGCAGACTATTGATTTGTAGGCTGCCAGTAAATACGGTTCAAAGCCTTTATAATGTTCTTGTATTACAATTGTGTGAAGATTTATTACTCTTTCTGTCATATCGCAATATAAAAAGCCATGAATACAATTTTCGTGATAGTATTTTCTTCTAATCATTTTATTTCGTCTTCCGAACCAATAGGAATATTCGTGGCTGTTTAACCAATCTTGTTTTTTTTTAGTAACGATTACATCAATAGCGTTATAGAGAGCAAGATTTCCTTGAAATTCTCTTGGAAAAAAAAATTTCGTTCTCTCTTTTCTAAACCAATCTATTTCCATTTTGGCGTTTGGACCCCAATACTCGTCGTAATCGTTTACACTGTTAAATATAATGGTTCCTTTAGTTTCATCCCCTATTAACTCTGCCTCTTCGAACCAAATAGGCAATTTATTTACTTTTATATTACACTCCGGTTTCCGATAAATATAATAAGATTTCCGCATCCTTTTCCCTAAATATTGTGATATCCTTATTAATCATATACATATGGATATATTCCAAATTAAAAAAATTATGGAATTCCATGGTGCCATTGCTTTAGAAAATTTTTTAATAAATAAATACATTTTTTAATCTGGATTTCATTAAAATTATAACTGCTTTATGTAAAATTTTTGTACTTATATATAAAAACCTTGAGGGAGTTAAAAATTGTCAGCAGAGCATTCTTTTAAAGTACTGCTAGTTGGAGATACTGGTACTGGAAAAACATCATTTTTAAAATACGATAATCAAAATTATAATGAAACAAGTAATCTCTTTAATTCTATAGGTATTACCTTTTCAAAAGTAGACATTTATGCTGAAAATAACAATAATTATACACTACATTTTTGGGATATTACTGGGAACATTCGATACAAGACTACTGCGTTTCGTCCAAATTATTATAAAAACACAGATGGCTGTATTATGTTTTTTGATACTTCAAATTATAGCTCCTTCAAGAATTTACCCTATTGGATAAAAACTGTTTGGAGAAATGCCGGAGGTGTTCCAATAATTCTAATTGGGTCAAAAACTGACTTAAATTACGAAATATACTATAAAAAAATTATTAAATTGGTGAAAAAATACCATTTAGACGACTTTTATTTTATTTCTGTTCGTTTAGGATTTGATAAAGCAATCATTTTACAGAATTTAATAAGAAGGATGATTTATCACTCTCAAAAAAAAATCCCAAATTTTAACATTGTTCTTGTTGATAATTTATATCACCCCATAGAATTATCTTTCGATGGAAAAAAAGAAAAGCTATCAAATACACTTTCTACAATTAGAGAATCGAATAGAAGCAATCGAAACAATTTTTTAAGTTTACACTACTTGCATCCCCCTCCGGAACCTAACTCCTTTTCGACAAATACAAATGATAATTCTGTCGGAACTCAACACACATCAGACCAAGAGGTTAATAATATTTCTTCAAGTATTCTTTCACTTAGGGATGCTATGTTGGCAGAACTGGAAAGATTAAGAGAAATAATGAGAGGTAATGGAACTGAAGAGGACGATGCTTATTATAAGTTGTCGGCTGAAGAAAAAGTATTATTTCACAAATTCTTGGAATTTTTTTTAATTTGTCCAGTGTGTAAAAAAGAAAATCATAAAAGCTATCTTAAAAAGTTTTATTTCGATAATGATCACGAAAAGACAAGGCTCCGGACTAGATTATTAAATCTTATATCTGAATCAAACGAATTCGATGAAATATATTACAATAAAATAAGCCTAGGAATTCCTTGCTGCGATTGCTTTAAAAATATCTTTTTAGAGCACTAATCTTTTATATTTAGCAGTTCTTTACCTTCATCTATCCATTTTGCAATTCTTTCTTCGGATATTCCTGTTAGCAACATGGATAATTCATTAGGATCTTCCGTGATGAGTAGTTCTACGCTATCAACACCAACATCTGCCAACTTTTTCGCTGTAGCGGGTCCCAACCTAGACAGTTTTGTTAAAGGTGTATGCTTTTCCTTAGGTTTTACCTTAGCTTTTACTTTGGCTTCTTTAACTTTTTTAACTTTTTTAACTTCTTTAACTACTTTAACAGATTTTTCTATGACTTCTTCTATTGGCTCTTCTATTAATTCTTCAATTTCTGTCTCTACCGCCTCTGGTTCTTCATGCACAACTTCTACTTTTTTAACTGGAACTACCTTCTTTTTAACTTTGGGTTTAGCTTTGATTCTCTTCTCTTTGGGCACATAAGGTTTTCTTTTCTTTCCTTTTTTCTTAAGTGTTTTTAATGCTTTTAATTGTTCTATATTGGATTTATGCGCAGATTTTCTAAAATAATCAATTTTTATATTTAACTCTTTCAACAAAGAAACCGATTTCCCGGCGGCATTTATTTCTGATAGAGAATAACCTTTTCCTTTCCTTAAATGAGCGTCCCTGGCTGGAGACTTTACCGTAGCTATAATTTTTTTCTCAGAATTTTCCATTTTTCTACCATAATTATAAAGATCTTATTAAGAGTGATTGTGATAAATCTGGTAAATTTTTATTTTTTTCTATTTTTATAATTCCTTAAGGATTTTTTGTTCTTGCTTTTTCTAAGAAGTATTTTTTTTTTTAACCACTCTTCCAGCAGTTTCTAGGGTAAGAATAGATTGATTTTCATCGTTTAAAAAATCTAAGAAGCTGGTCAAATCAATTAAAATTGCATGAACTTCGTATTTTTACAAATTTTTACTTAAAATTACAGGTTTATATTCTTATAATATTTAATTCTTCTAATTTTCTTAGGATTTCATTTATTTCTGTACGAGACTTATCAAAGTATCTTGAAATCGAAAGTGGCGAGGTTTCTCCGTCACATTTCATAGCAACTTTAAGGCCAAGCTCATTTATCAAGCCCATTGATAAGATCTTTTCCAACACGCTTTTAACAATCAATACTTTTGGAAACACTTCAGCAATGCGCCCACCTAAAGTTAGATTTTCTACTTCTGTAATAAAAGTTTGAAACCTTTTTTTTTCAGTTGTAGTTCTCCAATAGTTAAAATCTGACTGATGTTTTTTCCAAAAACGATTACCAATTTTATTCACTACTTCTTTAATTTTATCTGTATCGTCATCTGCGTCTGAAATGGAACAAAATAACACTCTTGATAATGGATGATAATAAATAATAATTACGGATTCTTCAGAAGCCAAAACTCTTGTCATTTCGTTAATCCTTCTTCCTTTAGCCATAGCTTCTTGAATGTTATCAATAGTTCGATTAATTGCGTTGAAAAACCCCGTAATTATCTCAGCTTGAATATTACGATCTATTGATAGGATATTCTTTAAGTTTTTAAATGTCGCCTCTAGAAGTAATATGCCATCATCTGCATCAATTAAAAAAACCTTATAAATAATGAAAATCACATAATTTTTTTTAAAATAATTTTTTAAAATACTAATAGTAGAATTTTCTAATAAATCATAGCAAAAATAGATAATGAATACGATATGATTTATAAACTTGGAGGAAGATAAAATTACAAGAGGATTCTCAAAACAAATACTCAAATCTTATGGAATTAAAGAATTTATAGATAGCTAAATTAAAAATCTTTATTTTAATGTATTAAATGTAAGTACTCATCAATTCAATTAGATTTTTGCTAAATTCCGGTAAAAATTGTTCAATTCTCTCAATTTCTCGATATTCTCTCATAAAAAGAAGGAGATATAAATTGTACTTATCTACTTTGATTTTTCTAAATATTATTTGTTTAGTTCCAGGAGTTATTCCTGAGGAGACAATAAAGTTTTTTTTTAACAACTTAAATTCTTTAAAAGTTTTGTAAAGGCTTTGAAAGTGAGGAGCGCTTATTTCAAAAACCTTTTTAGAAATTTCATCTCTCGAAAAATTGGATAAAATAATACCGTTCTCGTTCAATAATAATAAGGCATCAGAATTAGTTTTTTCTGCCAATAATCTCAATTGATGCTTAAAGAGTTCTCTATTAGGACTTAAATGGGAAAGCCCGTAAGAGTAAGCAGAAATTATAGAATAATAATCGAAAATTGAAGTCTGAAAGATTTTCACAAAAAAGCTATCAGAATTTTTCCGAATTTCTTCAGTGAATGTTTCTATAGTTTTAATTATTTCTTTTGAATCTACTACATCAGGGTCGTGTTTATTTAGACAAACCACAATAGGGGGATGTTCATCTAAATTTTTTAACGAATTGATAATTTTTTTAAAAAGATTCAAAGATTCTTCTATTCTCTCTTTCTTATCTTGTATATCTAGTAAATAAAATAACAAGTCAACATTGTAGAGGTAATACTGGCTTTGTTCGAGATATTTTTTACGATACTGCTTTTGACCCCCAAAATCCCAAATCGTAATTTTAGTATCTTGCTCATTATCGATAATTTTTTCATCTATTCTCTTAACTCCTTTTGTGGGGACCGTTTTTGTGATTTCGGAATATTTTTTCTTAACAGCATGAAGAAAACTCGTTTTGCCCGCTCTATCCAAGCCTGCAAAAATAATCTTGATTTTTCTTTTTTGAGAAAAAGAAAATTTTGTTAAGTCTCTACAAAATTGAAATAAATATTCTTTCAAATCGTCCATAATTTCTCTATAATCTTCGAGTCCTTCTGCTTTTTGTATCTTTGTCGCTGTATTATCAATGACCCCTCTTAAATAGCTCATGTTATTGTAGAAAAAAGTTCTGTTATTTTCGTCAATTAATACCGTAATAGTAGCAGCTTTAGCTTTTCCTCTAGCTTCCTCATCAGCAATCAAAAAAAAGTATGTTAGTCCGTTTAATTTAAAATCGGGAAATGGTAATATGCCAAAATAATTAAGATTTATTTCAACCCCATTTTGGTAAATATTATCTCCCATTAAAAGACTAATTGACTTCATGGCAACTAATAAACGTTGAGTTTCCTCTAGATCGTCAGGCCAAAATACTTTAGGCGTAGGTCCCTCATTATCAAAGATACTGAGAACAATAGATTTTATAATGTTGGCACTATTATTTCTTTCGTTCATATTTGTACAATAAGTTAAGCCTTTTCCTTTAAAATAGCAAAAACTCTCCTATTTATCAATTGTAAAATTAAGTAATTTACTTTAAAGTATTAATATTGTTATAAAATAAAAAGTTTTATCGTGATTGTTCAAGAAAACTCTTCCCTTTATTTAGGGAGGAGTAGTTCAATTCCTTACAAGACAAACTTTAAACATGCAATTGTTGATTTATCACATACATTAAATATTAAATCTTTTAATATCTGATTACTTTTAAGATCCTTTAAACTAATGTGTTTTATAATTCTACCATTTTGTATTAATTCGTCAAACTCCCCTTGTTTGTAAATTCGTTCATACAATTCTATATCTACATCCTTGCGAAATTGAGCAGAGTTTGTGTAATAGTTTCCTTTCTTATCCAATTGAGGAATTGCAATTTTTTTAAAATGTTTTAAATCTAAATTGGCAAATCGATATATTACCTTATTTGAGAGATTTTCTTGAAGAACATATCTTTTTTTATCTCTCTCAGTTATTTTTACGCAAATATTTTTCATTTCCTTTATTATTTTTTTGCCTAAATTAAAGGCATCTGAAGACTCGTGGAGCTCATCGTCTGTTAGAAATTTAACCGCTTCGTTTAACCCAACGAAATTTAAAGATAAATTTTGATTTTCAAGTTTAAATAATGGCTCTTGATTGTCAATAACACCGCTACATAATGGTAAATGATGTGTTTTCAATCTTTTTTCAATTATTTCGTATTTTTTATTTAATATTCCAGAACAGAATTCAATTTTATCTCTTAAAATCTCGAAAAATTTATCTTCATCTTTGCTTATATAAGAATATCTGGGAAGATTTAAACTGATATTTTGAAGCGTTCCATAATTGTGATAATCTATTCCAGAAAATTGCTCATTAATTTCATTATTAAGCCAATCCGAACATAAATTTATAATATAGGGTGTTTTCATATTAAGTATTTCTTCCATAATATTAGAATAAGATTTATCGTAATCACTCAACCAATTCTTTTTGATATAAATTATGTGTTTTGGGAAATTAAACGCATTTCCATAATAATCCCCCTCTTTATAGACATTAGTAATGGCATCGAATAGTTTTAAGCATTCAGAGTTATAATCGCCGTATGTTCCTTCAATCTTTCCTTGAGAACTTATTGCCGGAAGTTCTGAAAACAAATTTAAAATGGTTGGGCAACAATATATAGTTGTTATGGGTGTATCTTGACTAATTAAGGCCGATAATTGGTTTATCTCGTAAATTAAACTTTTCATTCCTCGTTTAATCTCAACATCACTCAGCCCTTTTGCATATGGAGCTAAGAAAACCGTTACAAAATTAAATCCTTGGTCTCCACTAAATTCTCCTTGAGTCATTCCTAACCACTTAGCAAGATGGTTAACCGCTTCTTTTAAATTGTTGGCAGGTCCAGATTTACAACTATAAGTCTGTTTAATCGGAGGTAAACCATTTCTAAGGATTATTCGCGGGTCCCATATTTGACTTAAAGGTCTTAAATCAAAGTATTTCAATTTATGGATAAAGATATCTCCGTAAAGATGTGCCTTTTGTTCCTCGTCGTCGAGAATTCTTAACAAAGAATATTCTTCAGCTATTTTATTTGCAGCCCAATGATGTATTCTTTCTGGATTAATTATCCCCCTTTTGCTTTGCGGTCCTTTTTCGAGAATTTCTTCGTAATCCATTAAAGGCATACCAATTCTCGTGTATAATTTTCTCTCTTGCTCGAAATGTTGTTCTGAAAGGATTGAACAGACAATTTCTCTGATATGAGGGCCCGAAAGAAACTTTATGCCAGAGCTGATAATCCTTCTGACAACTAATTCTGTAATGTGGTTTGCATCAGTTTCCCTTATCCCCGTTTCTTTTAAGATGCTGTTATATATTTTAGAAGGATCAAAATCGACCATGTCTCCTTCGGTTCTGAATACTTTTGGCAATAAATCCATGATGACCTCAAAATATTAGTGTTCTTTTATAATATAAAAGTGAATGTAATAAATTATTATATTTAAGAGGGTTAAAAAAAAGTCTTATTAACATGGAATTAAAAATTGTTTCTCTTCTTCGGAATATCAGCAATTAAAGAATTTGAGTATTTTGTTCTGATATTACAGAAATAAGTAAAAATAAAGAATAAATAAATAGAAAAAAATTTTTTTTTGGACTTAGCTTTCTTCAATTTTAAGCTTTAATCCATTTTTTTTAGTTTATTAAATTAAATCTCATCACTTTTAACATCTGGCTTATCGGAGCTCTTTAGAAGCGTTTTCTTTTTAGTTTCGCTTTTTTCCTTTAAAAGCTTGTCCTTTTTTATCGCTTTTCCTTGTTTAACTTGTCGATATTTCACCACTTGAGATGTCATAAGCGCAGCACCAGGAATACAGAGACCCGCACCTAGTCCCAGAAACCAAATAGGCACATTTTCTTTTAGCTCCTCGTTTCCATAAACTAATTCTACGAATTCTTCCGCAAGCTCGTCCGTAATCGTGCCAAATTCATCATACCAAAAAATAGGCATCACGAGATCTCGGTGTTCTGTATTCCACTCGTCAAGAGTATCCACTTCGATGTTAACTTGTATTCGTTGATGCGCGTTCATGACTAGCCCAGTAGTAGGTTCAACATCAATGAAAAATTCGTCGTTTTTTTTGGCAGGACTGTCTATACCTTTAATATCGTCTCTTAAATCGTCGTCGGCGTCAAGGAAGTGAGGCTTACTTAACATGACCGGTGAGCCTCTAACTGCCAACAAGTTAATAAGCCCTTCCGTGTCCATGTCGTAGTTATCGTTTGGTTCCCAAGTCTCCTCAACAAATGTGAATCGGAGCATATCGATATCTTTTTTCGTAACATCTTTGACGTATTCAAACTTAATCACCCTCATCATGTCAGAGGTGAAAACCTCGAGTTCCTCGTCCTTTTCGACTCCCGGGGCAAATTGCGTGCCGCCTGTTCCTCTAATATTTTCTTCCTTCTCCCAGAAATAAACTCTATTTTCACCATTGAACTCTAGGATCTGACCAACTTCTTCGATATCGTCTTTACCCGTTCTTTTAGTCCACCTATCAGTGCCAACCTCTTCTGCTTCAGCTTCGTCTTCAACATCGTCAAAAATACCAACTTTAGATCTTGAAGGGTCTTGTTGTAGTACTAACCAATCTACGCCTGTAAAAAGCCATTCCTCGACCGTACGAGAGACGACTAACCCGGCGTTATTTTCGAGAATGTTCGATTCAGCCAAATTCTTTACAAACCCGTTCATAGACGACTCTATAGACGCTTCAACCCAAGTTGTAACATTGTTCAATTGGACATCAGTTAGGTTAAATTCCGTCTTTAAAGCGTTTTGACTGGCAACATCTCCGTCTGCTGCGTCGAACCATATCGAATTTTCCATTACATCCATACCAGTAAGCGAAAGTGGATTCTCTGGGTCCCAGAGAGCTTGACATTGCGTTATATTTATACCAGAAGGATTTCCTGGATTACCAGTGTACGCCATGACGGGGGGGTCCAAAGGAAGCCAAATATAAATAGAAGGTCCTGTAGAGATATTAATGTCCCAAAGTGGAGTTCCTATGTATCCATATCTTCCATCTATGTCGCCATTATTTCTCATCTCCAAAATTACATTGGCTTGAATTAACTCTATTAAGGGGTATGGTCCAAATAAAACATCATCTCCATAATCTTCAATGGGAGCTGCAGTATCATTAGCCCAATAATCAAAAAAAAACGCATCAGCGGATGGTAAATCCCAATGGGGATAGGATTCTGTAATATCTTGGATTAATGGATTTTCTGATATTTCAACCATAAATTCTGTTTCCCATTCTTCTTTAAGTTGTTTTAGAACTTCTGGAAACATGTTTTTGATTAATTCCCGTTCGTTGCCTACTTCTTCCATAACTCCCAAATAAGCGGGATTTATATTGGTGATTTTGTCGTCAAGGGAAGCGCCAGTAGTTGATTTTTCCGGTAAGAATTTGTAGTTAGTATACGAATTGTATTTTACCTTATCTTCGTCGGCGTCGAAATCTACATCGTATTTGTGCGAATACTTTTGGAAATAATACGGACCTTTTTCTTTAAATATTGGTTTATCACCGTCTAAAAAATGGTCAGGATTCCTTAAGTCGTACATGTAAAATTTTATGTACGTGGGAATCGCATCATCGTAGTCGTCAGTAAGCCAATATCCATATCCCTCGTCGCCTTCTGCTGGTGAAGCCGTATAATCTTCGACGCCTTCGTCGATTTCGCCCTGAATTACATCGGCTAGAACGAAACCAGTTGGCATCATAATGAGACCAACGGCTAAAAGAGCAATAGCGCCTATTACCTTTTTCCTGCTCGGGATAGATTTTATCTTTTGCTTTTTAATTGACGTGCCAGCTGTTCTCTTTTTTTTCAGCATTTTATTTCATATCTTTTTTTTCAGTTCTTATTATTTAAATAAATTCTTTTGTTTTCCGTTTTGTTTTTTGTTAAATTCTGGTTTTAGTTTTTCGTTAAATTTTAGTTTTTTCGGCTTTTTTTTAAATTATCTTTTATTTTCTTTTATTGAGGTCAAATCAGTAGTCTAATTTTTAGTAAAAAATTAGATCTTTTTTGATAATCAATATTGGTGAGCATATATATTTTTGATCAACTTCTATATAAAGCTTTCATTTTTTTTGTGTGCTTATAAATCAATTTTGTACCTACTAGAATTGTTCTTATACGCACAAATACAAATTTTTTTTTTTTGAGTATTCTGTATTTTTATATAAAAAAACAATAAATTCTGATTTAAAGACAATTGTAATAATATAAAGATCGTTAAGAAAAGATCGAGTAAATGGACCCGAAAGTCTTTAATGCCCTCGTCTCTAGTGGCATCCAAAACTCTTCTAGCGATATCTATTAAAAAACAATCTTAAATTTAACATTTTTAAGGAAAGCGGGAAGCTCTTTTATATTGTTACTTACAATGCATAACCTTTTTAGGGATTTAAAGTTCTCCACTGATTCTGGAAGTGAAGAGATGGAATTACGATTTAACGATAAAAACTCAAGCGACGGCAATTTTGTTAAGGAAAAATTTGTTATGTATCGCTATAGTTGTTTTTCTTCTTACGATATCGTTTTGTTTTAAGATAGAATTTGAAAGAATGTAATTAGTAGAATGTTTCGCTATGGACGAATAATTTTGGCGATATTTCTGAGCTTAATTAATTATTATCTTGAAATTTAATTATGTTGTTTATTTTTTAATTCCTTAAAAAAAATATCCATTTTAAGAAAGAAAATTAATGATCAATTTTTAAACTCCGAGTTTGGAGGTACATCGCGATCAACAAAAGCGTAGGGAAAGATAATTGAGTTTTTTCCAATTTTAACTCCTGGTAATATTTTTGCACCAGATTCAATAATTACATTTTTTCCAATTTCTACATTTCCATTTCTAAAATTAGAAACAGTTCCTTCATGCGTGACGATCGTTGAACCGCTTTTTATTATTACACCATCTTCTATTGTAATTTTTTCAGGATAAAAAGTGTCAAAGTGAACGCTATCTTCGATTTTAACATTTTTTCCTATTTTCACACCTGCTCTCTTTAAAAGTATTTGTCTAAAACTTTGACTCACTAATGGCGATTTTTGCCATTCTACATACATATTGTTAAAAGCTGTCTGGAAACGCTTACCTTTTGGAAATATTAATTTGCTCATATAATCATGTAGCGTAAAATTTAATTTTTCAACTCTTCTTCTTGGTAATTCTATATTAGACTGGTTTTTTTCAATTCTTATTGATCCATCTATTCCTTTTGCCATAGTATTTTCTTTTAAATCCGATGTCAAAAAACCTGGAGTTAAAATAGAATAATCTTCCATTCGAGTGCCAGGTAAAACGATTGAACCAAAACCAATGAGGCAATTCTCCCCGATTTTAACTTTGCCAACATATAATTCTCCATCAATAAATTCGTGACAAAAAATTGCGGCACCCATTCCCAAAATCACATTTTTCCCAATACAAACTAACTCTGGAAAGTAAGGATCTATAACATTGCTAGATGAGAGATAAACTTTTGAACCTAATTTTGCTCCCATCCTTTTTAAGTGATAGGCCTTTACTTCCGGGAGCCCTGCATATGAACTTATAATATTTAGGTCATTTTGTATTTTCCAGATTTTTATATTCTTGGTTTTTTTATTATTATACTCCATTAATTCTTTTGGCGTTGCAAGTCGAATTCTTCTTCCATTTTTACCATCACGGCTGTTTATTGCATTTTTATGTAGTTTTTCTATTAATTCCGTGTGTTTTTTTTTTATATAATTTTTAACTTCTAAATCCCTTGAAAATTCACTTTCCTCTTCAGGATTTATCAATAAAGGGTTGTAAAATTCCATATCTTTTATTAATGGATATATTTCCACGAGTTTCTTTAAACTGGGTGGGATTACTTTATCCGCTTTTTTTTTCCATTGTCTTTGCCGACGTTCCTGTTCTGCCTTCCATTGTTGATACTTTTTTTGTTGTTCTTTAAACCAATCTTCAATTTTATTAAACATTTTAAAAAAGTTTTTTTCTTTCACTTTTAATTTTTAATTTATATTATAAAAATGAAAAATTTTTCCAATGATATGCCCTGAATCTTAAAATAAAATAAATTTTTTCATTAATATATATATATCATCGAGATTTCTTTAAAAAGATACTATTTCGATTATAATTATAATAAGTTAATGTTCTCTCTAAATAAAAATAAAACCTAATTACACCCCAAAAACAAAATAAAAAAATGAGTGAATTTACTCATATTCTTTTTTATTTGATAACATAAAAAAAAGACAAAAGGTCTCATCCTATTTTTTCAATATGATAAAATAATAAAAATTAAGAAAAGAATATTTAAAATTATTTAAATTAAAGTGTGTTAAGAAGGTTTTAAACCCATATATGAAAACCAAGATGTGCTTATCATCCCTAATCTAACAATGATTATAGCAATTCCAGATATTATAGTTCTCGTATTTAAATGTTATTTCGCCTTCAAAAGAAAGAAAACACCTATAAGACTTATATATAGGTATATACATAGAACATACCTGTAAATACTAACAATGGCTACCATAAAAGTTACATCTATATTATTCGTCGAGCCTGCGGTTTTCACTTTTCATATGTCTTCAACTTCCAAGTAGGTTGAACTGGTAATCATATACATGTTTCTAGCGAAAATTATAGTTGGTTCTTCTTCCCCATTTTAAACATGGTAGAAGGGTGAGACACTTATTCTTCGAGTAGGGGGATTTATAAGTGTTGTAAAAGATTATTTATTTAGAGATTAGGTATTAGGTAATTAGGTATAAGATGTATTAAAACTGCGACGCAAACGCAAGTCTAAAAAAGTAGCTTACGACAAATATGAGGATCGTGACTATTTGGAGAGCTTAAATGTGACCGAACTTGTATTTTTAACTAAAGTGTTCAGAAAAAACGAGCTTGCAGAAGATGTGTTAAAAGAAAAATTACGCTCGGGTTCTAAAGAAAACTAAAAGTTCTAAAGAACTAACCCTCGTTTTATAGTCTTATTTAACGAAACAAATTTATAATCTTATCTTTATACAGCATTATAATCGTTCCCGAAGCGAGCAAAATTGCGTACATTATTGCGTAGAAAAGCCCCCATATCCACATAACGCGAACAAACGAAGGCAACGCTAAACACGCGGTTTGCGTTTTAAACAACCACTCTCTCTTTAAAGCGAATAGGGGCTACCACTCTCTCTCTTTAAAGCGAATAGGGGCTTGATTCTTGCTTACTTTCACTTCTTTGGGTATTGGCGCGGGTTTTTTTTCGAGCGTAAAGTATATTTTATTGCCAACGCTCGGTTTCCTTAGGTAATAGTCGTTAAACACCGTATCGAATTTATCTTGAAATTTTAGAATCAGCGAGATTACATCATCGATATCCGATTTAGGTATACCCAAAACCTCTGCTAACTTGCTAAAATTAAACCTTTTTTCGTAATACCCTTTAAATTCTCCTAACGCGTCAATTATCAACTCAAGCATAGATATCGTCTTTCTGAAACTATGGATGTCAAGTCGATTGGAGGTATTCAAGTTTTTCTGATTCACATGGTTTAAATTAGGTTTTGATGACATTAATCGCAAAATAAGTCGAAAAAAATAAAAAGAAAAAATTATTTTTAAAGAATTATTATGATCAAATATCCGTAAAATAAGAAATTTGAAATAATAAACATTCATATAAGAAGTAATATTATGTCGGAAGAAAACAATAAAATTGAAGAAATCGATTTTGAAGGAGAATTAGATTATAAGATCGAAAACGTTGTTGGCACAGTTGTAGTGGAAATTACAGAAAAGATAGATCTTAACATAATTGCCCGTAAATATGAAGATGTAGAATATAATCCAGAAAGATTTCCAGGGCTCGTTATGAGAATTACAGAACCTAAAGCAACATTTCTTATCTTCTCTACGGGAAAAATGGTTGTCACAGGACTTCGAAGAGCGGATGAGGCAGGTCCAGGAGTAAAAAAAGTTGTAAAAAAAATTAAAAAAGCTGGAATTGAAGTAAGTAATCCAAAAATTACAATCCAGAATATAGTCGCAAGCGGAGATTTACACACTAATATTGATTTAAATATGGCAGCGATTATTATGGAAAATGCCATGTATGAGCCAGAAGTATTCCCGGGTTTAATTTATCGCATGCAAGAGCCAAAAACAGTTTTTTTAATATTTTCTACAGGAAGAATAGTTTGCGCTGGAGCAAAGAATAAAGAAGTCATAAGAGAAGCGGTTTTAAAATTGAATCGCGAAGTACGAGAATTGGGCGTTGCTAGAAAGAGTCTGGCATAATCTGAGTATGAAGGAATTTCTTTTATTTGACCTTTAAGTTCTATACCTCTAAATTATAATATTGAAAAATTTCTTAGAACTTTAGTAGAATTTTCAAAGAATTATGAATGAAAATCAAATTAAAGAAAAATTAATGGAATTAATTCATTAAATTTTTAGAGATTTAGTTGAAAAAAGTAATAATGATTCAATTTCTGATACAGATATATTACAATTATTAATAGCTCAAAAGCTAGTTTCTAGACACTATGTTGTTAGGGACCAAGGTTATCTTGAGGATTGGAACTACCTTAACGTTGAAGATACAACGGGTACTTACGAAATTAGAATTGCTGAAATGGATCATGAATTAGAAAAAGAAGTATTCGAGACCTTGGACTATATCTCTTCCTTAAAGAATCTGATCATAGAAGTTCTAAATAATGAAGATTTTACGGTTTATGCATATTATCATGTTTTATTAGATGTCTTTGAACTCATTCCCGAAGAATTTATTGCAGAGGGATCATACGTCTCTTTAGAAAAAGCAATTACTCAAGACGAAAATATCTGTCCATTAAGAATATTCTGCAGTAAGGACTCTTCATATTATATTATTGAGGTTAAAAAGTTTAGTGGAAATGAATATGATTTTACTTGGGGGTAATATCAGCCCCAAGTTGAAATTTGTAATCTTCTTCTTTAACTGCAAAATAAAAAGCCTCCCCTTTTTTGGTTATTCTATTGAGTAAGAACGCTACAAATTTTGTAGGGCTGTTTTATAAATTTCAAATCGATTTTATAATTATAAAAACTACATCAACATAGAGAATAAAAGCATTGGGACTTTAGGTTCAAGCTCAAGTAATAATATTTTCTTTTATTGCTTCTCTCAACAATTTTGAAACTTTATCTATTGTTTCTTTTTTGTAAAAAAATGCCGTTTTCTCGTGAAATTTATCATCAGAATACTTAAATAATATATGAAAAGGTGTTATATAAAAACCAAATCCATACTCATGTCTGATATTACCAAAAGTAAGAATTTTTTCGCACAAATCCTTCTCCGATATGCCGTATAATGATAAAATTACATCGTATAAAATTATTCTGTAATCCCAAATTGATATATCAAGAAAATCACCTCTATCATTTGCATAACGCGAAATAGAAGTCTCCTTGTATTTTTTGACAAAATCGACGCAGTTATATTTATTTGCGAGTTGATTGATAAAATTTTGTGAATTAATTTCAAACCAAGCAGCTTTTTACATTAATTTTTCAATATCAATAACTATAACTTCTATTATATCGTCATTTCCCCTTTTTAACTCAAATCTTTTGAAATGAACAGAAATATTTGACTCTTTAAACTTCTCAATTAAATTATCCAACTTTTTTTGAAATATTTTTTTTCTTTTTCATCTGCATAATCTTCTTTTTCCAAACGAGTGTCTATTTCCAAATATTCTTTTATAAAATCTCTAAAATTAAAAAATAGATTGTCTTGATCATCTAAATCTCCTTTAATTTTTGGAACTATATTCATTTCTTCCATATAATATAAGATGGTACGCTCTAAAAGTAATGGGTTGCATTTTTCGAGTATTAAGTTGTCTAAATCACCATCGAGGGAACTAAGACCTTTTTTATCATATCTTTTAAGTTCGAAAAAAGTACTCGAATCATCTTCACCAAAATATTTTCGATTTTCGATTTTGTAATCTAATTCTGCTTCCTAATCGTCTTCTTCGTTTTCTATTTATTCATTTGGCATTTTTCGTCTAAGAGATTTCATTTATTTTTATTATAATTTTTATCAGCCAAATTTTATCGAAAATTTGTTTGCCTATAATTAGTAAATTTACTCATTTAGGTATTTGAAATTCTTTGTATCTGCCTTTTATCTCATTAATGTCAAAAGTTATTAAAGTATGACCTCTATGATTTCCTTCAAATATTTTAATAAGTTCTTGATTTTCAAAATTATTTGGCTCAATAATTACGTATTCTCGGCACTTTATACACGCTCTAGCCCTAATTGGAAACACCTTAAAATTTAATTCGCTGTAAAA
>JAUWBH010000124.1 GCA_030605085.1 Promethearchaeota archaeon
AAACCAAAATAAAGAATAAACGCAAGATCTATATTAATGACTTGTTGAAACCCGAAATTATAGACATACTCAATGACCTTAGAAATTACTCGAAAGATTACGATTCAAGCAAAAAACTAATATGTAAGCTATGTAATAGAGTAATTGAAGATCCTTTACAATTAATTTTATGGAACAGCGACCAAAAACTCTACATATCTTTTCATTCCAAATGTGCGTTTTTAGAGGGAACAGCCGATTTATTTAACGAAATAGCGGGAGAGTTTGATTATACCTATATGTTAAACGATAAAAAAGCATACTATATTTGAAAAAAATGAGCGCACTTTATAAAGAAAGAATTAAAAATAGTAAAAATTTGACGAGGAATATAAAGAGAGTTAACTCTTTTTTAAAAAAAACAGCTTATCGGACGGAATTAATCGTTTAGCTCTCTTTAACCTTAAAGTTAAATTCATACTAGAAATAATTTCTAGTAACCTTCTTGCGCAATCCAGAAATTCTATTTGAGTGTATATGAAACTCTAGTCGCTCTTAATTCTTCTTCCGTTTTCCCTACAGAACCAATTGGTGGTTCTGTAAAAAAAAGCATAAGGAATATCTTCAAATCTTACTTTAACTTTAATATCATTAAAGATATTATTTATCACTAGTTTAGATAAATGCCACATTTAGAGATTGATTTAGAAAAAATTCACTATAACGCAAATACAACATTATTAATTAATTTCTTGAACTCGTCCGGAGTTACATTATCTATATGGATTTTCATTATTTTCGACATTGAACTGGCTCCTGTACTGTTTTTATTTATTGGCAATTTTTTTATTCCAATTGCTTTATTTTTTTGGATATACTCCGTTTCTCACATTCTTTATCAAAATTATAAAACACAGATCTGCTTTGTAACATTTGTAATTGGTGTATCGTATGAAATCTATCTAATAGTTTGTCTTTCAATAAACCCCTCCCTAATAGGAACTGTGGAAAGGTTTAATTCTATTCCAAATTTCGTAGCATTGGTCTTTCAAGTATCAACTCTAATTGTTGCTGTGATTATAGGAATAATTTTTTCTCTAAAAACGATGAAAATAAATAAATTAGAAGTAAAATGGAGAGGGCGGTTTTTATTGATTGCTTTTTTGTCTTTTTTTATCAGTACTCTTTTAGATGCCGTACTACTACTGAATATGTTAACATTAATTATAATACGGCTTATTTTGATTTCAAGTAGCATCGAATATTATTTTGGTTTCTTTCCTCCCGATAAAGTCTTAAAATTTTTAATCAAAAACGAGAAAAAAAATTCTCTTTAAAATGTATTAGATAATATTTTCATTAAAAGATCAAAAGAATAATTAAAAATTTTGGGGTTAATGCCTTTTAGGTGATAACCTAAAATTTCTTGAACGATTCTTCAATCCTCCCATTTATTTCGGATAAATTAAAGCTAGAATTGTTTTGTGCTCTAAAATAATGATCACTTGCAATATCCAATTTCTGAGTTATTTTTTGATACAGTTTGCGAGTCAATTTTGATACTTGATTGTGTGAATCAAGTTTTTCAATAAATTCATCTTTATTAGCACTCTCAAAGACATATAGATACAACGTATATATTGTATTTACTAAAAAAAGTGCTAATAACAATAAAATCATATAATTGATAATAATATTGAAAGGATAATAGTTTAAAATTAGAGTAAAAATCCCAAAAAGCAGTGTTATAACAATTCCTATACTCCTAAGAAGAGAAGAAATTTTATCGTCTAATTTATCGAACATTCTTTCAATTTTCATAATTCTATTCCTTTATTCAATAAGTTTTTTAAAATCTATTTTCCTTTTTAGTTTTCTTTTAAAAATCTTTCTTTTACAATAATTTTCACTCCAATAAGTCCTCAACTTTTCTAAAAACTTAATTATGATTTCTATTACTTCATTTGAAATATCATATTTATTTGCTTGATCACGGAAAGCTAATATTTCTGTAAGATTACCTTTTTCGTAGTGAAATTTATAAAAATTACCACTTGTTCCGAGTAAATACTTTACATTTTTTATAGAAAAATTGACGTACATCTTATTATTAATAGAATAAATAAACCTATATATTTTATTTCTCTTTCAAATCTTAATTTGTCTCACAAACTCATTTTATTGAGACTAGGTGTTGTGAACTCACTGTGAGTTCTAATAGAGTTCACAACATTTTTAGAAATTCTGTCAACCAATTTAAGAATCTTGTTCAACAAATTATATCAACAGATCTGAGAGATTTAATTATACTAATTGTAATTAGTCTTTAAAAATTATTAATTAAAATAAAGCTCACACTAAACTATAAGTGAAGACAATGGAAAGACAATACTTTATAATCGTAAAAATTCTTGAAAAATAACCGTAAAGTAGCTTTAGGCGACGACATGATCCGATATTTACACCCCAACCACAACGAGTTCTATTTAGGTGTCCTATTTAATCTTAGATGTGGGGTTCCAATGATTAGAAGTTTTTTAGATTTACCTAATTTCACTTCAACTTCGTAGCAACGACCCCTCTTTCCTACGATTACTCCAGTTTTCCCATGATATCTTCGATGAGGCATACCACGCTTATGCTGAGAAGGGTCAGTAATCACATCAACTGTGTCACCAATCTCATAGTCTTCCAAGTATTTTTCAATCGACCCTAAGCCTCTTGATCTTACTTTTTTTCTATGAATTTGGCGGGTTTTGTTTCGATATCCTTTATGTATAGTCAATTTTAAAGACCTAGTACATTATAAATTAAAAATAACTTAGTTATTTTATGTATTATAATTTATTTATTTTATGATTTTATCTCTTTTTATTTATTTTTGATAATTTTTTTTTAATAATCAATGTTAATAACGTCTAATTCTTTACAATAAAGGGGAACTCCAAATATTTCAGTAAAGGAAGGTGTAGTTCTCCCAGCATCGCCGTTAATTAATTCTTTAATGTAAGTTCCTCCCTGAGTTTCAATAGTAAATTCAAATAAACGCGGCGTTATATATTTTCCTTTTATAAAAAATATTTTTTTTTTCCTTTCTAAGTTAGCTCGGCGATGTGCCACTCTTAATGGTGTTTTTTGCGAAATTTTTTGATTTTCGAGTTTATTGTTTAAAACGTCTAATTTTTCGTTAAACACTTCTAATTTTAAACTATTTTCAGTTTCAACCAGCGCTTTATACGTCTTTCTTGTATTTTCCGCTTCATTTTTAATAGTAATAACTTCTTTTTTATTAGTATATTTTAAATCATGAATTTTTATTTTTCCAGTATTAAATTGATTTATTCGACGCATAATTCTCTCTAGATCTAAAGATCTTGTTTTAGGGTTTCTTAATTCTAAAATAAATGGTCTTCCATCACCTAGCATCCTCACATCAATGTCTTCACGCCCTGCACCGTGAAATTTCGAGTCCGTTGCGTTTGTTTTTTTTAAAAATTCAGGACTTATTAATTCTTCTACACTTGTTTCGTATTTTTTTCCAGAAAAATTACATAGTTCGCATCCTTTTCCTAAACAACTTTTACAGTTCCAGTGAGTTTGAGGAATACCTCTTACTAATTTATTATATCTTCCGGAGATGAAAACAGATCTCACTATTAATTCAACATTAAAAAAATCAAAATCAATATGATATATAAAAACTATATCTGCATTGCTAAATTCTACTGGTTTATCTAATTCAGTGAATAATCTTTTTCCAACTTCGCGATTAAAATGGTTTTTAAAAGATTCTGAGTTCAGAAGATTTAATTCCGCTTTAAATTTATCCTCTCGATTAATTATTTTAGAATGTGGGCTAGTTCCTACTAAGAAATTATCAAATTCAAGATCTTTTGCCAAAAACTTCGCTGCATTTACATATTTTTGTAAATTGGAAAAAATATCATTGCATAAGTAGCATGTTTTACTTAAACTCACACTAGAAAATCCAAATCCCTCGTTTTCCAATAACTTTTGAGCCGGTAAAAAGTTAGCACTTAATGCTAATATTTTTAAGTTATTAATAGCCTCTTTTTCAAGGCTTTTATCTTGAGATAAATATTTTCTATGATTCTCTATTGTGATTGAAAGCAGTAAAGAGGTGCCCCTTTCTAAATTTGTTGTATTAGTCCCCAATAACGCAAAAATTCTACCTAGACAATGTGGACAAATGTAATAGTTTTGATATATCTCCTTAACTTTATCAAAAATGTTCATATCTTCACTAAATATAGTAATGAGAGATTCTTTTTTTTATTATTGATTTTTTATACCAGAAAAATGGTTATTAAAAAGATTTTAAAATAATTTATTTTTTTATAGGTATTTATACCTTTTAGGTGATAAAATCCTTTTTTATTAAAAATTTTTTCCATCTAATAATTAAAATTATTAGAATTAATCCTCTTCTTCCCATCCAAGTTCTTTTAGGACAGAATCTAAAGCTTCAGACTCTTCTTCTAAAATAAATTCAGTATCGTATTCCGAAGCTACACTTTCTGAACCAAAATCTGGGGTAGGTAACTCTTCGAATGCTGGTAATTCTTCAGGTGGACTTTCCTCTAATGCCTCATATTGATATACCGAATGATCGTGGTTAATACTAGGAGTTGTTGTCTCAAGATCAAAATCCTCGACATATTCTTGTGCTGCGGGAGGTTCTTCGTCAACATCCATAGGAGTGTAATCGTCGAGGGGAACGGGGGGCACTTCGTCCTTATAAAGTTTAAATCCTGATTTATCTTCCTGTTCAATTTCTTGAAACGATTGTTCAACAATTCTTACTTCTTCTCCTACTTTTGGTAGGCCTACTGTTATCGATTCAGGAATAGATACAACATTTCCCGATTCAAGATCATCAGCATCTTCAACTCCCATTGCTTCTTTTTCCTCTTTATCCCATTCATCTAAAAAACCCAATAATTCATCCATAGCTGCTCTGTCCTGTTCAACTGAAGGTACAACTACCTTAGCAGCTTGTTCTTCGGCTAAATCTTGTTCTTTTCGTATTTTTTTAAGTTCCTCCTCCTTTAAAGATAGCGTCATTTCGCTAATTTCGCCGCCTGAAATCAAAATATTTAATTTTTTAACTAATTCCCGGAGATATCCTAAATAATATCCAATGCGAAATACAGCACTTAAACCACCAAACATCATGTAATTGTCGTCGATTGCCATTAAAATGGTATATCCTGCATTATTATGTAAGATTATTTCTTTTAGGGCTCCGTGAAATGTGGCTTCAGAAAGGCGTAATCCTAAATCAATTAGAGCCGTACTTGAAGCGGAGATCTCGTCAGCATCTACTTCAGCTGAAGTTGCCGTCGCAACTTTTAAACCTACTCTGGATAATACTGCCAAGTTATCTAAATCAGTATTATCTTCTTCTTCTTTTAAAATTAGCATCATTTTTTCTTGAATACCTTCCGCTAGTTCCGACATTCTCTCTCCTATTTTAGAATTTAATTTCTTTTCAATAGATTATATATATTAACATAGAAAATTATCTTAATATATTTAATTTTTTTAATTATTTTATGTTTTCATAGAATTCAAAAAAACTCAGTTATACTTATTTGAGTAGCTGAAGGTTTTATTAACCTTTTGAAAGAATATCCCGACACATTAGTAATGATTTCCTTTACTTTTTCTGACACTTCGTCTGGAGTTGAATTATCGGTATTAAGGATGAAAATTTTATTTTTTTCTTTTTTATTTAATAAAACCTGATTATAATAAGAGAGAATTTTAAGTAGATATTCCTTTTCTGATTCGTTCCATTCACGCCTTATTTTTTCTAAAGAGCCCCTTTGTACAATTCTTTTTAAAATAGTATCGGGGTCAGCAGATATATAAATAATGTAGTCTTCTCTCCATTTAATCGAATTATAATGGTCAAAAATAAGTTTATAATCTTTTTCTTTTAATTTTAGACTTTTTGAATAGATCAGAACGCACATTGGTGTTCTATCCAAGATAATAATTCTTCCGTTATACTTATTATCGTAATTCAAAACATTTTGATTTCGTTTTATCATTTGCTGAAGAAAATGAAGTTCGCTTCTAAAAGCAATTTGTTTATCAGAAGAACCAAAAGGAAAAGGGGGAATTTTTACATACCTCTCAGGAAAAAATTTAAATTTTTTATCATCTTCACCTTTTTTTTTCAGAATATTAAAAATCGTTATTTTACCAACTCCATGAGCACCCGCAATTGATATAACGAGGTTATCCTTACTTCCTTTATTTCGATAAATCCGTTTACTCAACCTTTTTTACTCCAAACGATCTAAAAAGAGTTGTAATTGCGTAATATGAATTAAATAATAATAATCAATTTTTAATGCTAAGAGATAATTGATTTTTTTTAAATAAAAAATTTAATATTAGTGGAATAACCTTTTCTTTGTGTCATTCTTGTTTCGTTGTAAAGCTTGGAGTTTTGTAGAAACCTACCAATTTTTATAAACAATCGTAAGGTTAGTGGAATAATTAAGGAAAAAGAATTAAAAAGATTACAATACTTTGGTATAAAATGCTCGCTATAATCGTGTTATATATGTTTCCGTTTATTTCATAAAGAATTCCCAATAATAAAAAGACTAAGAAATTCAGTATAAAAAAAATAAAACCAAAAGGAAAAGCAAATACAATATATAATCCTGCGTACACTAAAGCAACAATGAGGATTACTATTAGTTTTCCTTTCACATTAATTTTACTATCTTCGATTTTTTCTTTTAAAGTGTTATGTAAAACACCTCTAAATACTATTTCTGTTGAAATTACTTGAATACTGATAATAATCAATAGTAATATCTTCCATATAATGTCAGCATTTCGAATTACAGCATTTTCTTCTTCAATATAACCAGAAATATTGAAAAATTCTACCCCAATATCCACAAAGAAAGTAATGATGAGATTTGAGAATAAATTTATTGCTATTAATCCTAATCCTCCAACAATTCCAATAACGAAAGCTAAAGCAATTTTTTTCGAGTCAGAAAAAAAACCTAGCTTTTTGATATCGTGTTTATGGGAAAAAATATAATATAAAGGAAAAATTCCAAGCACGATGCCTGGTATCTGTGCTAAAAGAATCATAAAAATATTTAATTCAACATCGCCAGTTCCTATTTGGGTCCATAAGAACATGATCATTAAGATATAGACGGTAAAATAGAATAACAAACTATTTGTAAATACGTTAAAACCTTCTTTTACATTCCACGAATCTTTCCTTATTCGATATTTTTCTTCAGACTCAAGTTTCTTTTTAGTAAAAATAAAACCGGGACTCCTACTCGGTATTTGCTTTTCATACTCAGGAATCTTTTCTAAACGAGTATTACATATAGGACATTGTTCAAGAACGACAGAAGTAATTACGGAGCCGCATCCTGAACATTTTCGTGAGATTTCTAATTTCCCTCTCGAAACTGGTTTATCTGATATTTTTTCTTGTTGAGCTCTATCTTCAGTAGGTTTCACTTTAATGCCTAATTTGCCGCATTTGGGACAATAAACTTGTCCTTTGTCTAATTTAGCGCCACAATGTACGCAATATTTGACTATTCTATCGCTTTTTTCCGACATAATCTGTTAAAAATTAAATTTAATTTATATCTATAAAAATAATTTATGATGATATAATATAATTTGTATCTTCTTTAACATTGTGAAATAAAAATTATTTAATTTAACATTAAATTTTCACCTAACAGTTGATATAATATAATTTTTGAAAATAAAATGAATAGAAGAGAAAGAGTAAAAAGAGCATTTCATTTTCAAAGACCAGATAGAGTGCCTTTCATTGGTTTGACGATACAATCCGATTTTTATCCTATAGAACCAAATGAACCAATATCTTGGCAACCTGAAAATTATCCTCCGCATCCATTTGGAGGTGATACTACAATTAAGAATGCTGCCTATCGAAAACATATTTACGATTGGAAAAAAGAAATTAGAGAGAATTTAGAATATTCTGAAAATTGGTGGGAACAGCCTCATGATAGCACGGACGAGTTTGGCGTTATATGGAGATCTTCTGGAACTGAAAGTGGCGATAAAACAAAAGGTCACCCACATAAAGGACCATTTCAGGATGAAGGTAATGGTGAAGGATGGGATAATTTTTACGATTTTGAATTTCCAAATGCTTCTGATCCCCTACGTTATAAATATATACAAACGGGAAGATGGAAAGAAATATGCGAAGATAGATATCTCCTGGGTTCAGTAAACACAAGCGGAATATTTAATAAATGCTCTCAATTAAGGGGCTTTAGCGAATTATTAATCGATCTGGTAAGAAATAGACATTCTAAGAAATTACATCAATTAATTAATTCCATTCTCTCGTTTAATTTAACAATAATAGAAAAGTTAAAAGAACATTGCCCCCCTTTGGATTCTATTTTTGTTACAGATGACTTTGGTACTCAAAAATCAGCGTTTGTAAGTCCAAGAATATATAGAAAGTTCTTTAAAGAACCGTATAAGAAAATGGTTGATTTGACTCATGAGCTAAATATGGATTTTATTCTTCATTCCTGTGGCGATGTTCTTGGTTTACTTCCTGAATTTGTTGATGTTGGTATAGATGTTATGGAATTTGATAGTCCTCACATGACTGGTGTTGAAAATTTCAAAAAATATACCGAAGAAAGGAAATTAGCATTTTGGCTCTCTTCCAACATACAATCAACATTCATAAGTGGTACTCCTAAAGATATTGAAGATGAGATTAAGTATTATATTAAAGAAGTAGGTAATAATGAGGGAGGGCTTGCTATTTACGAATATACTGATTATGATGCAATAAATGCTCCAAAAAGAAATGTCAGAGCACAAAGAAAAGCAATATTAAAATGGGGGAATTATAACGAGAATGGGGTTATAGAGTGGGTTGCGTAAATGTGTACAACTGAAAATTTCAAGATATTTAGATTTTAAGCGTTAAAAAAGAATTTATTTCTGTTTGTATTTTTCAAAATATCTTAAATTTTATAAGAAGAAGATTAAAAAATGGATGATATGAAGTTTGGAATCCAGTTATTTTACTCAAATTCATATGATTTTGTCAGAAAGAAGGCAATTTCTGCAAATAAAGAAAATTGGGATTCTATTTGGCTTCCAGATCATTTGAGTGGTATTCCTGGAGCTGCAATAGACGATTTTTTAAATTTATGGCCAATGTTTGGGTCGTTCGCAGAAATAATTAAAGGAAAAACTTTAGGGTCGGCGATAACTGATCCACATAGGTACCATCCTGCAGTTCTCGCTCAATTGGCTACATCAATAAATCATATTACTGGAGGTAAATTCATTTTAGGTATAGGTGCTGGGGAGGGTATGAATTTAAAAGCATATAACATTCCATATGATCATGTTCTTTCTAAAATGACCGAATCCATTAAGTTAATAAAATTATTCTGGAACAAAGGTAAAAGAGTAACTTTTAAGGGTAAATTTTATCAAACGAAAAAAGCAGTGTTGCTTCCTAAACCTATATCAGAAATCCCTATTTGGGTGGCTGCGAATGGTCCGAAAACTAGAGAAATGACAGCAGATATTGCAGATGGTTGGATGCCTATAGGATTATTCTCGGAGGTTTATAAAACTTTTAAAGAACAAATGGTTAAAATTATTGAAAATAATGGGAGGGATATATCTAAATTCACATTTGGAATATTCCATCGTATTTATATTAACGACGATGAAAAAAAAATAATTGAACAGATCAAAGGTAACAAAATGAGTATGTTAATGCAACCTAGATTAATAAAAGAATTGGGATATTGGAAAGAAGAATTCGACGAATTATATTGCGAAGCAACGGGTTATAAATGCGACGAAATGAGTATACTCAAGATTGATAGAGAAGATATTGGAAAATTTGATGTGAATAAATTGTCTACAATAATAAGCGAAATACCAGATAAAGAAATACGAGAAAATTTAATGATAGGACCGAAAGAAGAAATTATAAAAAAAATCCAAAAATATGTTGAGGCAGGAGCTCAGTATTTCATTTTTGAGTTTGTGAACGGTGCATCGAGTAAGAATGCTCCTTTTACTTATTGGGATGTATCTCGAATCGTAAGTGAGGAAATAATTCCATTATTTAAGAACTCGTAAATTTTTTATTTTTGTAGTATTTTCTGAGATTTTTTTTAGTAATAATATATAATTCCATTAATAATAAACCATGATAATAGGAAATTGAATCGAAATAACCTTCTCCGGCTTCAATCCCTGCATGTTCTAACGCAAGCTGAGCGTTGAGCGCGGCTTTCATCAAAAGTTCAATTCCTTTATAAATTAAATTCGGACTCCACATCCCATTTTGAGGATTGGCCCACCATGTAGGACACGAATGAAGTCCTCTATCATAAAACCATCTAGCGGTGTTATAATAATTTTCCACCTCCCATTTCTCTGTTAAATCTAAATTATCGGCCAGATCCATTAAGTTAATTAAACTTTTGACAATTTTCCAGTAATATTTATGAATATTATTATCAGGATGGTTCCATAAAGGATATGGTATTTCATTTAGAAGATCATTATAAGTTGTGCTCCAACTCGATTCTTTTGGGATAATCGCTTTTTTGACAATTGGGAAGTATTGGTCTAAATCGGAAATAAAAATTGTTTCAATATCATCTTTTTCTGCTATTAATTCTAATGTTTTCTCTAAGAATACTTTCTCATAGTTCTTAATATGATGCCCGAATGTCTCCCCATCCATAGCAGTTAAAATATATGTATCATTTTTGTAATCCCGCTTTTTATCCTTATATTTTTTCTTTATATCTTTAATAAATTCTTTTGCTGTGATTTTTTTAAAAGAGATTTTATTACTTAAAATGTCATCTCTAAAAAATAATTGAAGTCCATTTGGGGAGCTAAAAATTTTATCGTAAGGCCAGTCAACTCCGCTTTCTTCTACTGGATACGCAATACCACTCTGAATTACCCATTTATATCCAAGTTCCCGTACAATTTTCGCAACCTTAGAAGAAATTGCCAATTCAGGAGGGAAAAAACCTTTTCTTTCCCAAATGTTGCCAAATTCTTTTTTATTAATTTCTTCATTCATTCGAATTTGATGATAAGCTTCTTTTTTAGGGATTAATGGAAGAATAGGGTGAAATTTTGCAGTGCCCACTATTTCAATTTTATTTTCGGAAACTAAATTTTTTAATAGCTCCATTGTATCACCTAAATCATAATCGTACAACATTTCAATAAGCACCCCGTTTATGTTCAAAGTAAATTTCGCATTATCATGCTGTTCGAGAATAGAGAATAAAGTTTTATAACATTCTTTATTGATTACTCGTAATATTTTAATATCTTGGGTTGGCGGTTGATAGATATGAAGTAATGGAGCCCAATATGTTGTCATAATAAAATTTGCACTTAAAAATTAAATTTGATACCTTTTATTAAATGTAATTATCTTTTATAATCAATTTATGAATTTAATTATATTGAAAAATTAAGAAATTCATATAAATCTCAACAAATAATTATTTATATTACATTCGATCTATTTAATTATAATTCAATTATACTAAAGAATATGAGATAAATGAATAAGGAAGAAATTTGCTTCATGTCTGCTTGCGAAATGTTGAAAGCAATCAAAAATCAAGAGCTTAGTTCTCTAGAAATAACGGAAACAATTATCGAAAGGATTGAAAAGGTTAATCCAATAATTAATGCTTACTGTACTCCTACTTTTGATTTAGCCAGAGAAATGGCAAAAAAAGCTGATGATGCAGTCAAAAAGGGCGAAATATTAGGGTCCTTACACGGCATACCAACTTCAATTAAAGATTTAAATTTAACCAAAGGAATCAGAACGACATTTGGGAGCAAAATCTATGAGAACTATATTCCAGATGAAGATAACGTTTGTGTAACACGATTAAAGGAAGCTGGGATCGTAATCTTAGGAAAAACTAATACTCCTGAGTTTGGATACGCTGGCATAACGGATAATAAAATATTTGGTCCTACAAAAAATCCTTGGAATTTATATAGGACTTCAGGAGGTTCAAGTGGAGGTGCTGCCGCAGCAGTATCTAGTGGCATAAGTCCCCTAGCATTAGGAAGTGATGGTGGCGGAAGTATTAGACATCCTGCTACTTTTTGCGGGGTATATGGGATTAAACCACAATATGGCAGAGTCCCAGAATATCCAAAAAGAGGTGTATCTTTTTTTTTATCACAGAGAGGTCCAATAGTTAGATATGTTGAAGATGCTGCTTTAATGCTTGATGTTTTAAAAGGACCATATGAACTGGATAGAAATACCTTACCAAGACAAAATATCAATTATTTTGAGAGCATCAAGGAAAAACCGGACAAACTCAAGATTGGTTATACTTTAAATCTTGGATATGCGAAAATAATTGACTCAGATGTAGAAAAGTGTATTGTCGATTCCGTTCAAAAATTCGAAAGTTTAGGATGGTCTATAGAACCCGCAAATCTGAAATTGAAAAACCTCTTTTTTGCATTTGTTACTCTGTATACAGTCTGTTATGCATACAACTTTAAGCCTTATTTAGAAAAGTGGAGAGATAAATTGGATCCTGATCTTCTTAAACTGATTGATGCTGGTATGACTTATTCCGGATTAAATGTAATGAAAGCCATGGCTCAACGCATTAAATTTTACGAAAAAATGTGCAATGTGTTTAGAAAATATGATATCTTAATAACACCTACGGTTGCGATACCGGCATTTGAGTTAGGAATGATGTTCCCTCCTACAATTAACGGGAAAGGAGTGGGACCAACATCATGGATGCCGTTTACCTTTCCATTTAACATGACTGGTCATCCAGCTGCGACAATTCCATGCGGTTGGTCAAAAGAGGGGTTACCAATAGGTATGCAAATCATAGGTCCAAGATTTGACGAATTAACCGTATTGCAAGTTTCAAAAGCCTTCGAGGAAATAGCACCATGGCAAGATAAAAAACCCCAGTTATTATAATCATTTATTTGAAATTCTAGCATAATAAATAAGTAAAATGTTCAAAACTTCATGCTTATTTTTCAATAATTGTTTCTTTTATTGCCGTGCCAAAATGAGTTGCTCCTGGTCCAATGTGAACTAATACTTCATCCCCTTTCTTTATATCAACTACAGATTTAGCTTTACCATCTGGATCCACTAACCGAATTGTTTCAGCATTTTGACATATACAACTTATTGGAATTTTTTTATCACCTATAAGTGCCTCTAATTCAAATCTCAACATTGGTCTAGTTTCAATTTTAACCCTCCCTACGGAAACGATTCGAGCTTCTCCTTTATAATTCACTGCTAAGATTTTCTTTCCACCTTTTAATTCGCTAAGGTAACTTGTACGATAAATTTTTTCAGGATCATCATTAGGAACTAATACATACGCAGACACATCTCCTGAATTCACTCTGAAAGGTCTCGATGCCACAAACTGCGTTTCAAATGTCTCAGAATGAACCAAACAGAATCCAGCTGCAGTAGAACCTACCAAAACTCCCTCTCCTATATGGAAAAGACTTGTTGTATCGACACAAACTCGTTCAGCTTCAGGAATATTCTCAATTTTAATTACTTTGGCCTTCGTTAATTCTATTGTAAATGTTTCATATAAAAGATTTTTAAGTTCAACTAAATCGTTTACTTCTTTAGGCTTCATCATGATTCCATCGACTCCAATCTCAAGAGTTTTTAACATCAACTCAGCTTCCTTCACATCGCTGACTTCAGCTATAAGATCTGTCTCGTTAGAATGCATTTCAGCTATTAAATTTTCATAAGGGATTATTTTCCAATCTTTTGCAGCAACGATAACGAAATCTACCTTGTTCGTTTTTGATATTTCTACTATCTCTAATTCGTCTTCTTTTGACTTTAATTCTTTGTAATATCCTACATTTTCGATTGTATTAGATTCATCTAATTTTTCGCGTAATTTTTGAACCTCGTCATATACAGTAAATTTAGGTTTTAATCCTAAATCCTTTGAATATAAATTAACCCGTTCAATATTTTCAAATTCTTGATATGTGTCCTTAGATACTAAAAAATTAAGAATATCCTTATTAAAGGCTTCTTGTATTAGTTCCTTAAAATCACTACTCTTAGACTCGAAATTTAAGATTATTTTTTTCATTTTTACACTTCACATAAAATTAGGACTATTAAAACGCTAGGTTATCAATTTTATTAAAAACGTTAAATACTATTAAAAGTTTTTAATAAAAAACATTCGTGCGAAGTTTGGAATACGTCCCTTATTCGCACGGGTTGAAACCAGCAACCCCTATCGGATAGGTTTCAAATAAAACCATCTCCGACTACTTTTCTGAGGATGTTTAACGCTCGATTTTTTCACGAATAAATCAATATTATTTTTAATATAAAGTATACATCAAAATTTGGACTATAAAAATACCAAATACTAAAAATTATTTTATTTTTACAATTACAAAAATAAAATGTATTATAATCAAATTAAATTTTTAAATTAGTAAATTCATATTTAATATAAAAAGCAAGATATAATTATAAATCTCAATAAAAGGCGATTAAAATGGGTAAAATGAAGAAAAAGCTTTTTCCTCGCAAAGGCATGAAAGGAAAGGAGAAAGACAAGACAATAACTCAAGTAAAAAGATTCACTCGTCAATTAGGACTCAGAGCAAAAAATCATCAAAAAAGAGCAGAAATAGCTCGACAAAACGCGAAAATTGCGTTACAAAGAGGCGAAAAAGATCGAGCTAAGAATTATTTGATTCAGTATAAAAGCTATCAAATAAAAGTAGATCGATCCAATAATATTAGAGCTAAATTCGATAGACAAATAGAGGCTCTAGAAGAAGGGGAATCAATCGCATTATCAGGTAAATTTATGACTCAAATTCGGGACGAGTTAAAAACTATTGCGACAAGAGCGTCCCCCGAAAAAATTGCCGAAGTTGCGGAAGATACAGACCTTTATGTTTCTGAGATTGAAGAAGCAGGGGATATTTTAGCTGGAGATCCTGAAATAGACCTTGGACTTGATGTGACGGATATGCTGAACGCGCTCGAAACGGAAATGCTTCTGGATGCTAGTGGGACATTTGTAAACGTTCCAACAGGAGGGGACGTGCCGGAATACATTTCAGACATAGATCTCGACCTTGAAGCTGAAGGAACTGCCAGTAAGGCAAAACTCGAAGAAGAAATCGAGAAATTAAGAAAAGAATTAGAAGAATAAGTATATTTATTTTTAAAAACTTTAAATTTTATCACTATTAAAAAAGGACTTTTATTTAAATTCTTTAAGTGCCAAGACTAGATTGTTTACTTTTCTGAGGGCAATTTCGTAAGCAAATTTTTCATCGAAAGCATCTCTTATTGCACCAAAACCACAATCGGGCTTAATAACTAGATTTTCTTTACCATATAGATCAATTCCCTTTTTAACGAAATTTTTAATGAAACTAATATCCTCTACATAATCTTTAACTTCGGCTCCTTTTTTTGGTGGAAAATTAGTTTGAACAGTCCCCATTGCGAGGTATTTGTCCGTACTTTCAAAATGGTTTCTTTGAAATACTTTAAAATTACTTTCACAAGTTCGAAATTCGTGATCCATTATTTTAACATTTGTTTTTAGCAGAATCTCGCAGAGTTTTGGGCTAATTTTACCACAAACATGGATAGATGGAAATTCTTTTATTCCAGATAAAGCTTCATTAAGGGTGTCGACGATGAAATCCTCTGTGTGGAACCATACTCTTCTTCCGATTATTAAACTTAAAATTGGCTCATCCATTGAAATAATATTTATGCCCATGTCATTATACGCTTTCCCTATTTGTTTCATAATTTTCGCAAACTTATCGACGATCCAATCTACCATAAGACCTCTTGGTTCGTTAAAAATCATGGGTGTAATCCCTTTAGCAACATCTCCTTGTAAGATTACTTCGCTAGCTAATGTAAATGGTCCCGTTAAACAAGCTTTTGTACCTTTAATTAATTCGGCAAGATTAGGTCGATCATTTAAAAAATCAACAATGAATTTGCCGTATTCTAGCGCCACAAGCTTTTCTGGAATTTTAAAATCATCAGTTAAATAAAATTTACCGTCTTTCTCTTTTAAAGGTTCAATGATTTCTGATAAAGGTGATAAGAACTGAGGAAGCATGCTCAAAAGTTGGGGATAACATGGGTAGTCCACGCCTATATTTATTTGATCATCAAATGCCCTTGCCATATTTTCCTCAGTGTTGCTTAATGGCCAACTTCCCACGACAGTAGTGAATAAACCTTCTTTTTCCATAAAATAATAAGGATTTTTACGGTTTTAAAGATTATTGAATTAGTTATAAAATTAGTATTCAAAATATCACTCAAAATTATGTGTTTTCTCTTTAAGATACTTTTTGTAATTTAGGTCACATGATTATAATTAGTCAATAATCATGAAAATTTTAACAAAATAAAATGCTATTTCGATTTAACTACTATTTAATTTGTAAAAAGTCAGATTTTTTTTTGAGGTAAAAGTTATGCCTAAAGCAAATGTGAATAACATCCAAATTGAGTACGATACATTTGGTGATCCTTCTTCGAAACCGATTCTTTTGGTTATGGGACTTGGCGCTCAGATGATTCTCTGGTTAGAGGAATTTTGTGAACAACTTGTAGACCGTGGTTTTTATGTGATTCGATTCGATAACCGAGATGTTGGTTTATCTACCAAGTTTGAAGAAGCGGGTATACCAGACTTAATGGCGGCGGTCACAGCGCTTCAAAAGGGAGAAGAGATTAAGGCCTCTTATTCGTTAGAAGATATGGGTGACGATACTGTTGGTCTTTTGGATGCTTTAAATATTGACAAAGTTCATATATGTGGTGCGTCAATGGGAGGAATGATTGCACAAATTATCGCGTACCGTCATCCAATCCGTGTTTTAAGCCTTACATCAATCATGAGTACTACTGGAAACCCCGATCTTCCCCAAGCAAAGCCAGAGGTGCTACAAATACTATTTACACCTATACCTGCTGAGCGTGAGGCGTATATTGATGAAACTGTAAAACGGCGGCGCATTTTATATGGCTCTGGCTTTCCTTTTGATGAAGATTTTGCACGTGAATTATCAGCCAAAATGTACGATCGCTGTTTTTACCCCCAAGGAATGATGCGTCAACTAATGGCAATTCTTGCGAATGGTAATCGGAAAGCCGCATTGTCATCAGTGAAAGTATCTCCGCTTGTGATCCATGGAGGAGATGATCCGTTAGTCCCCGTTGAAGGTGGTAAAGACACCGCTGAAGCAATACCTGGATCAGAATTAATAATCATAGATGGAATGGGACATAGTCTACCACCTGAAACATGGCCACAAATTATAGATGCAATTGCAGTAAATGCATCAAAAACAGTTAACTAGTAAAAAATTAAATTAAAAGTTTTATTTTTTTTTATTAAAAAAAAGTGGGAGGAAAAAACCGAGAAATTGGAATTAAAGAGAATTTCTAACTCAAACTTGTTCGACTTCCAAGCTTTTTTCTAAAAAACTTTTCGTCTTCAATTTTTTGTTTTAAGGATTCAGTTTTTTTATTAATAATGTAAAGTTCTTTTTGTAATTTCGAAAAGAACTTGAAATAATCAACCTCTGAGATATTACCATCGTCAAATTTGGCGTCAAGCTTTTTTAAAGTTTCTTCAAGACTAAATTTCTCTTTCTTGAGCTCATTCATTTTTTTTTGGTAATTTTTTTCACTCTCGAAAGAATCTTTAATATCGTCTAT
>JAUWBH010000137.1 GCA_030605085.1 Promethearchaeota archaeon
CATAAAGTTCACCATTCTATTAACATTTTTCTATAATTTAACTTAACTAATTCTTAATACCTAAATCCTAATTTTTTTTCTCATTTATTTTTAATACTTTATCTATGATCTTTTTTTCAATAAACTCTGAGTGTCTATTGGTATAATCAGTAATATCATAATTTTCCTTATATTTGCCAAAAAAATTTGTTTGGTGGAAAATAACGAAAAAATGGATTTGTTTCCCATTAAGGGGAAATTTACCATATTGAGGATTAAGGTATAAGCTCGTTTCAGAGTAACCTGCTTGAGGGTAATACTCTTTAATATCCTCCAAAATATCTTTTCTTTTGGTAATTATTTTGTTTTCCTCTAAATAACTCATATAACATTTATAGGAATCCCAGCCTTGAAATATTACGAGTTTAGGATTAATTAATTCGATCTCTCTAATAAGATAGCTGTTAAGACACTTCTTCCATATAAGTTGGTTTTTTTGCTCCTTTTTATTCTTAGATTTTATATCGTCGTTACACTTACAGAGATCGGTAATGTAAATCATAGGTTTAACGATGTCTAATTTTTTTGAAAATAAACCGTTCAAATACTCCCAAAATCTGTTTTTCTTAGTTTGTTTGCGAATAATACTATCTAATCTGGTTTTTTCTCCAACATAAGTTTTCTTTAGTTGCTCAAAATCCAACTTCCCGTTGTTTTTAATTGGATATAGTCCTAATCCGAAAGCAATGTTAATTTGATCAACTTGCTCTTTTAAGGTTGTTGGAGCTTCGCCAATTATCATAATATCTTTGGCAGGGGAATTTTCTGAAAATTCAAGTTTATCGATCCATCCTGGGAATTCTAAATTCCTTTTAAAAAAGTTTTCTTTGTTTCTAAAATCAGCTTGACATCTTTTACACCCTTCTCCGTCCTTTCTATCGTACTCTTTTTTCGCTTTTTGGTTATTTGCTACATCATTCATCGTTAAAGTATTTTCGTTCTTCGTAGTAAACGCTTTAACAATTTTCTCACCGTATATATTTTCGAGCAATTTACAATATTTATCTAATCTAGTCGTAATTTTCTTCACCTTTATTTAATTATGAATTATGAATTTTCTTCTCGTTCTTCTTCGTATTCAGAGCCATACAACGCAACATAACCGCCATTGGGGGTAGATATTAGCGCTTCTACATTATTCTCTTCTATAAATTCAAGCACAGTATCGTGAATATCGTAGATCATGTTTTCAATCTCGTCGTCGTTAAAATCAAGCGAAAACTCGAACTTTAGATCTCTTAATATTTTCTGAGTTATTGGAAACCCGTGATCTTCGTATTTTTTAGTAAACGTTTCAATTATCTCCTCCTTATTGTTTGAGTTTTTAACTCTTGGAACTTCCATAAGATATTGTTTTGCCTCGTCGATAGTCTTATTATAGGCTCCAATTAAAAGAGGATCGAGTTTATCTGCCATCGTCATCTTGATATACGGATCGTTGCATTCAGGAATAGTACTTTTAGACTTTACAAAACTATCAATTGTCATAATAATTGCCCTTTGGATGTTTAATCTATTATATGCGGGATATTTAATAAATTAATTATTATTAAACCACCACTAAAGGTTAAAATTTTCAAGATTTAATTAAACTAAATAAAAAATTTAGGTCTTAATAATTTATATTATTGTCAATAAAATACTTAACGATTAAAATCTTAATAAACTAACTATATCTTTCTTGAGTTTAATAGATTTCCATCGTTTTCTTTGCTCACTATCCCTATTCTTAATTTGTAGATGTTTAAATAATCGTATATTAACTATTTATTATTAATTTTGGACTATTTAAATATAAATTTTTGCAAGAAATTATTGAAAATGGTCGATAATAAAGTTAATTTCGAGTGGGAGAACTTAGACATCAAAGGAGGGCTCGAGGGTCAATTAAAAGAAGAATTAGGAACATTGAAGAAAAATTTAATCATTCGAGTAGTAGAAAGCGGAGAATCCCCATTTTTACAAAAATCTAATCAATTTTATAATGAATTTAAAAATTCAGTTAAACCTCAATGAGATGAGATATTCTTAGGTTTCTCTTTTTTGACTAAAGATGAAAAGAGTCATAAAAGACAGCGATTTTTTATAGAATTATGCAATTTATTAATTTAAGAAATTTTATTTACTTAGCTATTTATAGTATAAGTAATCATAAATTTATTTTAATTTTGAAAAAGGGCTGAATAGAAATTAAAAGACAAGGAATAGTTCTTTTTATATTTATATTAGTATTAATTCCAATGATTAAATTTATTGAGGCTGATGAACTTGAAGATAATTTTTATGCTATCTCTAAATCAAATAATCCCACGCAATGGATACTACAAGGAAATGAAACTTTAGAAGAAGAGGTATTTAATGATAATGCTTCAAATGGAAATTGGGATTTATATGGGGCCTCAGATAGGTATTTTTTGAAAGGAGAAGAACAAACAAGTAATTATCTACTCGATAATTATTCAATAAGAAGTGGATATGATGAATGGAGATATTATGAAAATATTTACTTAGGAAACTGGGCAAGAGATTATTATTATGAAACATTGGATATTTGTCGGGTTGGAAGTTATTGGTATGTTTTGGCATTAGGAGATACACATAGCAACATTGGAACATCTATTCACAGATTTTCTGAAGATTGGAGTCAACATGTACAAATAGATATTCTTTTTGGAGATAAAATTGAATGGGATGGTTCTCGTTTTATCACTTTGGTTGGTAAAGGATTTTATGACTATGGACAAACTTTAGATAACAATCCAGAGTGGATTGCAGACCCCTCTATTCTTAACGGACAATCAATGATGGATTTTACTTGGGATGGAAATTATTGGTGGGTTTTGGCAGATGATGATCTTTTTAGTAATGATTTTATTTTATACAAACTTTATTCAAATTTTACCTATGCCGGAGAATCTCATGTTATTAGTGATGTATGTCCATTAAATTATGGTAAGACATTAAATTGGGATGGAAATTATTGGTGGATTGGTTCTATAAGACCTTATGGAAATGAGATATATAAAATTTATAAGAATTGGACATATACAGGAATATCGTATAATTTAAATCCAAATGGATTTATTAAAACCGATGATTTCTTTTATGTAATATATTTAGACAATCCTTATGTTTACAAATATTTTTCAAATGATTCTATTGTTTATAATATTTCAAAGAATTTTCAAGGGAATGGATATGCTTATGTTCAAACTGATGAATCAGAAGAAATTGGATTAATTAGTTCTGTTTATAATTATTATATTTCTTTAAAAAAAGGAGATTGTTTTGAAATTGATTTTCAAACTAATTCAGATTCGGAAATAAAATTAGAATTAGTAAATAATGGATTAGAAGTAAAAGAATTGATTTTGAATTCGGGTCGGATATTCTTAGATGAAGATGTAGAATTTAATCAAATAAGATTTTCTTCTTTATTCAAGGATCAAGATTATTTGAAAATATTTGATATAAAATGTTATAATGTGTCAAATATAGTGCATTATGCTGAGTTCTATGTTGAACCATTTCAATCATACTCAATCTATTTGACTCCTACTACTTATAATTTGAAGATTCTTGAGGGTGAAAAAATAAAAATAGACGAAAATATTATAATTTTATCATTTGAAGATTTCTATTATACGTATTATTCTCCAGTAATACTCATAAATTCTCCCCATTCCAATGAATTATTTGGGAATAATTCTCCATCTTTCAATATCGAAATTAAGAATAACAACGGAATAGATAAAATGTGGTATACACTTGATAATGGACTAACGAATACTACTTTCACCACAAATGGAACAATTAATCAAAATTTATGGGATTCATTATCTAATGGAACAGCAATTATTGTCTTCTATGTTAAGGATTCTATTGGCAACATAGGAACCAATTCGATTATAGTTAGAGTGGATAAGGTAGGTCCATTTATAAAAATAAACTCACCTATTTCAAATGAATTATTTGAATCAACACCCCCGAGTTTTAATGTTGAGATTAGTGATGCAAATCTCGATAAAATATGGTATACTATTAATGGAGAGCCAAAAAAATATTTCTTTCTATCTAATGGTTCATTAGATTCAACTGTTTGGTCTGCATTACCCGATGGAATAGTTACTATTCAATTCTCTGCAAATGATACTTTGGGGAATATAGGATTTTCTGAAGTGGCAATTAGAAAAGATGTTAATATCCCAATACTTGTAATCAATAATCCAGATAATAATGATGTAATTGGAGTTCTAGCGCCGAACTTTGATCTATCCATTGAGGAACCTCACTTAGATTATACTTGGTATTCGTTAAATGGAGGGAATAATATAACTTTTACGGGACTTACAGGAACAATTGATCAAGCATTATGGGATGATTTATCTGATGGGAACATTATCATTGGATTTTACGCAAATGATTCGATGGGAAATATCGGATTTGCTGAAGTAACAATCAGAAAAGATATTAATGTCCCAGTAATAGCAATCAATAATCCACAAAAAAGCGATGTAATTGGAGCCACAGCACCGAATTTTGATATCTCTATTGAGGAGCCTAATTTAGATAAAACTTGGTATTCGTTAAATGGAGGGAATAACATAACTTTTACAGGACTTACAGGAACAATTGATCAAGCATTATGGGATGCTTTATCTGATGGGAACATTATCATTGGATTTTACGCAAATGATTCTGCTGGAAATATCGGATTTCAAGAAGTTACTGTTGTAAAGACGATTTCTCAACCATCTCCACCGGGGATTCTAGGATACAATATATTATTTCTTTTAGGAATTGTATCAACTATAGCTATAATAATCGTCAAAAAAAGGCTAAATCATTTAAATTAAAACATTTTTTTTATTCTTTATTTTTCATATTTCTTTTTCGTTTCTTTATTTTAATATCTTTCCTAATATATAGTCTTTTCATCTTAAGACAATATTTAAGACAATTTTCGCAATATTAGGTATATTTGCCAAACAATAAAAACCAATCTCAATTGTAGCCATACAATCCCTAAATTATAACAACACTCACAAATAAATTTTTCAGAAAAATCATTATGTTTAAATAGAAATTTTTGCAAGAAATTATTGAAAATGGTAGATAATAAAGTTAATTTCGATTGGGAGAACTTAGCCATCAAAGGAGGGCTCGAGGGTCAATTAAAAGCAGAATTAAGAACATTGAAGAAGTATTTAATCAATCGAGTAATAGAAAGCGGAGAATCCTCATTTTTACAAAATTCTAGTCAATTATCTAATGAATTTATAAATTCAGTTAAACCTCAATTAGATGAGATATTCTTAGACTTCTCTTTTTCTAAATTTCTTATATTTCTTACAAATTCCTCAAATTTTAATAACTATGTTAGTTTTGACCTATATTTTTTGATCTTTTCCTTTGTTTCTGCAGTAAATTCATATTCTTCATCTCCAATGTCCAAAGATTTTTGATAATAATCCAGAGCTTCCATAATATTTCCACTTTTAACTAGAAAATCTCCTTTAGAATCATATAGGTCACTCAAGAATTTCAAATCGTCTGTGAAAATTTCAATACATTTGTCAATTATTTCCAAGGCTTCTTCATGTCTATCCTTATAAGAGAGTGAATATCCTCTTGCTTTTAAATGGTACCTATTTAATTTGCTATATTCTAAGTCATTGGTAAGTTCCTCAATTTCTTCATACTTTTTGAGGTTCATTAAGCATTGTATATAACCTCCTAAGGAATTCTCAAAGTTTTTATCGATTTCAAGAGAATTTCGAAAATATTCTATTGCTTTTTCAAAATTACCAATATCACGATAATATTCACCCATATTATTGTTAGCAATCTTTTTTTCTTCTGGATTGTTTGATAACTCCATAACTTTCTTACATGCTTCATAATAATCATCCATTTTACCTTGCTTTTGCTTTAAATAAGCGGTTCCCACCCAAGTATTAATGTAATCTTTGTCTAATTCTAAGCATTCTTGAAGTAATTTTTCAGCGTAAACCAAATCTCCTTCAAATTCTACTACCAAGTGAGCTAAATTTAATTTAGTCGATATATCATCAGGAAAGTAAAGATTAATCTTTACATATATTTCCTTAGCTTGCTCAAAATGTTCTAAATAGGTTTGAACGAGAGCTAATTTAAACCAAATCTCTGGATGTTCAAAGTTATTCTCTCCTACTTTTTTTAATATTTTCGATGCTGCTTTGACATACTTTACCTCATTTCTTCCACTTTCATCAAAATATTTTTGATTTAACCTTAATTTGATGTCTGCAAGAAAATATCTTGAATAAATAAGGATACTATCATTGTCATTCGGAAAAATGGTTATTAACTTAGTCAATTCACTTTCAGTGAGCTTTAAATCATTTTTCGAATAATAACATAATGCTAATTTATATTGCGCTCTTTTCCAATATTCTGCTCTGTTATTTTTTGTATATCTCTTGAAGAATTTGATAGCCTTATCAAAATTTTTAAGTTTAAAATAACAATATCCTAAACCTAGAATTGCACTCTCGTTAGTATTATCAATTTGAAGTACTTTTTCAAAAGATACTATTGCCGTATCAATATTGTTTTGTTGATAATGATAATCTGCTTGCCTTAATATTGTGTTCAAAGAGGTTGTAGATTTTGAGAATCTTGGTAAAGTATAATCATCAGGAATGTAATAAGGTTTTTCTTCTTCTTCACAATAATATATATCATCACTTTCCTCATTACAGTAGTGAGGTTTTCTTACATTTATGATATTCTTTAATAGTTTCATTGCTTCTTGAATATAATAAAAATCCTCTTTTGGAGAAAAAGCTTTAAAAGTAGAATTAATAACAATATCATGCTCCTTTTTTACTTTAGTAAGAAAATTTATTCCATTCTTAGCAAAACCTATAGGTATAAATCTATTTGTATTATGTGGTCTTATTGAGAGCGATAATGAAGATGAAAAACATCTCAGTGCATGTTTATAAGCATTATAATCTTCTCTATCTGCAAATGTCTGAGCCATTTGGCGTAAGAGTGTAATAATATTATTTTCAATAATTTCAACTTCTACTCCACATGCAGAGAGATCTTTATCAAAAAAAAATACGTATTTCCAATATGGAATTAGTTCTTTATTTAGTTTCATTTCTTTTTTTAAATATTCTTCCAATTTCCATTGATTTTTAAATTCTGAAATCTTATCATAAACTGCGAAACTTCTTTCGCTAATATTTCGTGGGAAACTAAGATTAAACCATAAATCTATATCGTCGCCTTTCTCTAATGCAAAAATAAAGCTGAACAATGTTTCAATAATCTGAAATTTTAGAAAATGTACTTCAAATTTTAGGAAAGTTAAGAATTTCTTTTTATAATATGGGATTGTGTCAATTCCTTTTACATCTGCTAATATTTCTTCACATTCATTATAATTCTCAATTCTATCCTTTAGAAACTTGTATTTTAATTCCCAATAGTCTAAAAAGTAATCCTTATAAAATTTTTTAAAATCTTCACTCAAATTTTTCACCATTTAGATTTTCGATCAATATTATAATATGTTTCATCTATAGGACACCAATCCTGAGTAGTCCATTTATAATTTTCTGGGATATTGATTTTCAATTCAATATAATAGATTAAGCTTTCTCTAATTTCTTATTAATTTTTAATATTTCGTAAAATGCTGGTTTCACGAGGATAAAATGTTATAAAACATCTTTAAAAATTTTGCTTGTTTCAAAAAAGTAATGTTTATCTTCAAATTTTTTTAATATATTAGGTTCATTGACTATAAGGCTAATTAATCTTATTATACATTTATTAAGAATTGACTTTAATTCTTTTATTACATCTTTAGGGTCTTTTAAATTATATTTTTCTATAACTTTATTTCCTTTTTTTTCCCATTTTCCTCCATGGAAAATTATTATTATTTTTAATTTTAAAATCTTACAAAATAAATTAAGTTGTCGAACTTTAGTCAATAATAAGCCTATTTAAATATTTTGATGTTAAATAAAATCAATTAGATTCATTATATTCCTCAATTTCGATTTTTTTTATAGTATCTAGAGATCGAATACTAGAAAAAATGTAAATCAATGTTATGGCAATAAACGCTAAAAGGGCGCTAATGAGGAATAGAATAGGTGTTCCTATAGCATTTGCTAAAGGTCCCGCTAATAAAATGCCTAATGGCATCGCAACAAAAGACAATGTCGTATCAATTGATAAAACTCTTCCTACTTTATCATGAGGTACTTTTAAATGGATTATTGTAAAATAGAGTGAACTGATTATTGGCACAGGTAAACCAATTATGGATGAGTAAATCATTAAAAGAGGAATGTTCCCTGTAGGTGTTGTTGCAAATAATATACTTCCTATAGACATAATAATATAAGCAACATATATCATACGCATTTTATGTTTCCAATTTTTCTTAACAGATGTAGTAATTCCTCCTATGACCATTCCGATATTATAAGCCATCGAAACCAGTGAAAAAGCGAGCACAGTTCCACCATGATCGACTTTAACGAAATAAGCCACTAATGTACCCTGTGGTTGATACAAAAAGTTAAGAATCATAAATGCAATCATCATGCTAAGAAGTCCTGGTATATCATGAATAATATTCACCCCTTCCTTAAATGAAGTCCGAAAAGAGTCTCTCTCATGCTTCTCAGGAAGTTTTTTCACACGAGGTATCTTTATTAGTAATAGTGGTATCAATGCTATTAAAAAAGTTATTACATCTATCCATAAAGCTTCTTGTACTGTGAAAAAAAGTAATAGAAAACCTCCAACTACAGGTCCAATAACATTAACAAAACTTGTAAAAAGGAAATTAATCCCATTGATTCTACTTAACCTATCTTTTGGAACCATAGTTGGAATAATTGCATTCGCAGTCGGCGTATGGAATGCTTGACATGTGCTTCGTATTGCCACAAAAATTAACAATATCCAAAATTGCATTAAATTAAATATAAAGAATAAGATTAAAATGAAAGTTGAAAATGCTTGAAGTGAGTCTACCAACAATATCAATTTTCTCCTATCATACCGATCTGCAACTATACCAGCAATTGGTGAGAAAATGATCATTGGTATAAAAAAGGTAAATATTGCCGTTGAAATAGCGATTGGATCTTGTGTAGTATCAGTTATCCACCACACTAATACAAAAAATACTATGCTTGAACCAAAAATTGAAACTATTTGACCAACCCAAAAAAATAAATAGTTCTTAAATGTTTTATTATCCAGCTGAATCTCCAAGGTTAACTCACACAAATATTTGATAAAGTAGTTAAAAAATTAGCTTAATTAAGCTTTGCGTTTTTTTATAAAAAATAATGATGATCTTAATTCTAATAAATTAATATTCTATTATTTTTAAGATTTATATAAGTTTAACATCTAAACTATCTCCATTTTAAAGATAAGTACAATTAATTTCAAAAAATTTGAAAAAATCATTTAACTTCATGATATGGTGCTATTCTACAAAAAATGGTATCACCTACTTGAACATTCTCTAAGAAATCTGAAACCTTTTTGTGACTAATTTTACAAATAAACTCTAATCGCGCTTCCTCTTTTTGTATCCATTCGCAAGAATTAGAACCGTTTTTAAAAACAAATAAGAATCAGCTTGAGCTCATGTTTTTGCCACCCTATTCCCCCGATTTAAACCCAATGGAGTGGTTCTGGAGATTCTTAAGGAAGAAAGTTCCACATAACACCTTTTTCGGCACTTTTCAAGAATTCCAGCGTGCGTTAATAAAATTTATAATAAAATTTAAATTATCATCACAAGAAATTAAAAGTAGGTGCAGTTATACAAAATTATTTAATGCGTTATAAATATTATATATATATTCCCATTTTGTAATTCAAGTATTTTTGGAATCGGTCATAAAACAACAAATAAAGATATCTCTTTAAAAGGAAAAGAAAGTGTAATTTTTATAAAACGAGTTTTTCTTAAAAATTTCTAATTCTGAATCAGAAGGTTTTACTGTGCCTGATTTTTTTCCAAACTTCAATAAATCCATTAGTCCAGCCAAAATCATCTTCTGTGTCCATTTATCATCAAATGATTTAAAGGCATTACAAATCTTTATATATTGGTAAATTGTTAATAATTTAAAACAATTCAATATTTTCCAAAAATGTAAATCTTCTGTTAAAATGAAGTTAGAAAAACAAAACTTAGATTTTTTTATAAATTATATAAAAAAATACCCTGACATTCTATCTGAGATATTTGAAATATTAGAAAGTTATGACTTGACTAAATTAAATAACTTCTTTGATCCATTAGATTTGTATTATCCATATAAAAAAACTCCTTTACATAAAGGTTATTTAACTCATAAAGATGAAATTTTAAAAATCTTAATGAGTACTACTATTTTCTTCCCTGAAATTCCACTCGATCCTAATCAAGAGATTTTGGATAAAAATTATATCAAAAACACTTTTAATAACACTGCTCCTGATTATGATGCAATTATGAATAAATTTTGGCCAGGACGTAGACAAGATAAAATTGATTACTTAAATATAAAAGAAGGTGAAAAAATTCTAGAATTTGGGATTGGTACAGGAATGAATTTTGAATATTATCCTGATAACTGTGAAATTTACGGTATCGATTTTGCTCCAAATATGGTAAAATATGCACAAAAAAAAATTGACAAATTAAATAAAAAAAATATTACCATTCAAGTTATGGATGGTTCGAATATGTCTTTTAATAGTAATTCTTTTGATAAAATCAATTGTGATCAAGCGATTTGTGATGCTCCGAATCCTATAGATGTTTTGAAAGAATTTAATAGAGTATGTAAGAATAATGGAGAGATTTTCTTTTTTGAACCCTTGAAATCAAAAAATAAGAAAGTTGCCATTTTACAATATATATTTTTCCCTATTGGAAGAGTTCTAGGTCATGTTTGGATTACAGAATTTCCAATTAAAAAAATTCCTTATAATTCATTTATAGATCTCATATCCCTACTTGAATATGTTCCATTTAAATTAATTGAATGTCAAACATTCGATCCTTTTGAGATTGTGCATTTAATAAAGTGTATTAATAAATAGAATTAATTGATGATAGATATTAATAGATTAACAAATATTCTTCAGGTCTTATTTAATAAATATCAAGATCAAGAAATTTGGAAAGAGGTTAATGAAACATTAGAGGAAATCGGGGGAAATATTGATAAAAAGGATTTCTATAATCCTTTTAAACACATAATAATAGGAATTTTAGCGCAAAATACAAGTGATAGAAATTGTGTTCTTGCTTATTCTGGTTTAAAAAAAGCTATAGGGGATATTAATCCAGAAAATTTGGCTAATGCAAATGAGGATTTAGTTAAAGAAGCCATCCGTTCTGGAGGACTATATAATGTTAAAGCAAAAAGAATAATTGAAGTATCTAACTATATTTTAAAGACATATAACGGAGATATAAGTTCAATATTAAAAGAATCTACTGAAGAGGCTTTAAAACAATTATTGAAAATTAAAGGAATAGGAATCAAGACTGCAGAAGTATTTTTGGTGTATATTGGAAAAAGAAAATTATTTCCAATTGATACAAACATAAAAAGAGTTCTGTGGAGAATTGGAATTACAAATCAAAAAAATAAATACATCATAATTCAAGAAAAAGTTAAAAAGAACTTAGAAGAGGATAAATTTCAACTTGCTCATGAATTATTGATACGCTTAGGGAGAGATTACTGCAAAGCTCCTCAGCCAAAATGTAGTGATTGTCCCATCAATGAATTATGTGAAAAAAATATAGAACCATCAAGGAAAAAAAGAAAAAATTAAAAATACACTCATTTTGAATTTTCTCTTTTTGACTAAAATTTAAAAATCATAAATTTAAGACCGACAATAATCTTGGCTATATCAATATTATTTATGTCGGAAGATATAGAAATATATATTTTGAATAAAAAACGCCTTTTTGTCAATTTTCGATAAGAACATCGATAAATTTGATCATATTTGTAAATTCTACTCTTTCCGACTAATTTAGATGTGATATAGACGAGATTTTTGTCATCATAATCTTAAAGATTTTTAATGTTGCATTCATTATTTAAATTTTAAAATACACTCAAATAAATAAATAAATTTTCTTTGTAAATATTTAGTTTTTTGATCTAAATTAGTGATTGACAAAATTTATTTACAACTTAATTTTTTTCGATTTTGCATCCAAGGAAGAAAATATTCAGGTTCCTTTTAAAATCCTTAGCAATTTTTTTCAATTAAAGAGTATGAGCGAACCTATTATCAACTAGCACAAAAAACTCTTTTTAATCACGAGAGCCAATAATAAAAAATATTATCTGTTTACTCCAGGATGGGCGGAGGCTTAGGCTTTAATAATCCTAATAAACTCAACACCTCGGGGATATCTCCTTTAAGTAACGGGATTATGACTTCCTCATAATTAACTTTATTTCTCTTACAGGTATGATACAACGAGAGATGCACGATATACTTTCTCATCACCTCGGGGCTAATGAAGTTCCTGGAGATCTTTCACTGGATCACGAAAGGGTGGATTTCGCGTTCTGCAGCGTTATTATCGGGTTGCACACCTTCGTGGTTCAAGTAGGTGAACAGGCAAGGTCCATACTTCTCAAAACGATGTATTATTCGCTCTATATCTGCATTAGCAGGCCCCTCGTCTTTAATCTCTTGAACGAGCGCTTTCAATCATTCTTCTGCCTTCGCTGTGCTTATGCGCTGTTCAAGGGGTGTATATACGCTCATGTCACTTCCATCTTTTTTCCACGCTTTCTTGAAAAAATCGTTAAATTTCATAGCCTGTCTGCTTGCTTTCTCGCTTTGACTCATGATCTCTTCTAATTTCTCTCGTCTTTCAAATGATAAGGCTTTAGGTTGCTTTGCAGGACGACCTCGTTTTTTAAGATGGTCGGTAGTAGTCGTCTCTTCCCGTGATTTAAAAATATCATCCCTCTGGAGCTTCTTTGACGCTTTATCGCGTTTATCCAGTTCCTGCACGCTAATTTTTCTTAATTCCCTTACTACATGCTGCAAACATTTCTGTTGCTCCACATCCCAACTTAATATACGCACTCCAAAAGTCTGATAGCAAGATGCCCTTGTATTCGTGAAAAATATCTTTCACCGTTTCGCTACCGCGACTTTTAGAGGGCAAATATAAAACGACCTCTGTAGCTACTATGACCCAGAGCCACCAATCTTCACCGTCCATCGGAAGTTCTGTCTCATCTACATGAACAAAAGAAGGCTGACCAATGACGGCTAAGTAGGCGTCATAGACTTCCCATATCTCCTCCTCATATTTCCGAATCCAATCAATAAATGCTGTAATCGTAGGAATACACTCTTTTGTATGAATTATGCGTTCCATAGTGGATCTTATCCCTTCCCAAGAGCCTCCTCGTTCTAAACGCTCGTATAACACAAATGCGATCATGCCTAGACCGTATCGAACATTTTTTAGCTTCCCGAAATATTGTGAAACAATTTTTCCGCAATGAGGACACTTGTAGCGATAGATCACATGTTTCGTGTAAACTAAACGCAATCCTCGTTTTAATTTCTCAAAATCTCGAAGATAATGGACATGGTGATCAAAGGACTTGACATCTTTTAGCGACTGTTTACAACCGGACAAGAATCCAAATACCACTCGCGAGTATAATCGAGTTCCTTGGGATCGGGATTTTTCAAGCCGCCCCATTACCACCTTTCGGCTTACCCGTCCTTTTGTTCTTGGAAGGAGTTGACACCTTCCGATGTTTTCCTACATCTGACCGTTGTTTTCTCTTTTTCTTGGCGGTATCCTCCTGCAGACATTTATTCTCTTTTCGATACTTTTCGAGATTATCTTTTAATTTTTCTTTCCCTGATTTAACTTTCAGAAGCTCTTCCTTAAGATGAAGATTTTCTGAGTCCTTTTCTTGTAGTTGCGAGTCTTTAGCTTTTAATTGGTCTTCGTGACTTTTAATCATGTTTTTATATCTTTTTTTTTTGTCGGAATATGTGGCGCAAGAACATGACTATTCCGATAAGGAAAATTGAGAATACGAGCCAGAGACCCATATTATAACAAAGCCACTAGAAGATATAAATGTTATGTTAGGAGATACTATTTAAGGATCAAAAAACTAAATATTTACTTTTCTTTAATATCTAAAAAAATTTATATCAATTTTTTTTAGAGTTCTTTTAAATCAATATTATGGGAAATTTAAACTTAAACAATTAACAGATAAATTAAAAATAAACTATAAATTAAAATTTAGTTTTTTTAAATGATATTTAATTCTATGTGTTATTAAATGTTTAGACATATGACATACTGTTTTGTGGTATGTACCGTGTTTATCATATGCGATTCCTGCACATCCTCCCCCGCATGCAGGCAGAAGAGAACAATTTCTACATTCCTTACTTGTAAGAGGGTCTATTGATAACCAATTATAATATTGATAATTAATTTTAATTTTTCCATTTCTATCAATTTTTCCAATCCTATGATCTTTAAGTCCAACAATTCCTTCACATTTATATAAATCCCGAGAGGGATCGATGATATATGCATGATCTGTATAATAAGTACAATATACATATTTTATAATAGGAGTCATTACTAAACTAAAACCTCTCTTTTCTGCTAATTCCCACAGTGTTGGAAATTTAGCTAATTCATCATCAGTCAGACAAGATGATCTAAAAGAACAATTCGGACCTGCTCCTGGTATAATTGAAGCAAATCCAATTGATAACCCATTTCCAAACCTTTTTTTAAGGTCTGTTAGTAATTCCTCTATATGAGCATAGGTTTCTTTGCCAACATCAACTCTAATAAAAAATCTTATTTGAAATCTTTTTAAAAGATCGATTGCATACATTATATCTTCATATGTACCTTTGCCATTTTTATATTTCCTCATTTTATCGTGGATTTCTTTTGACCCTGCAAGTGTTATCTGAAAGGTTGGATTATATTTTTTTAATCTTTTAATATTTTCTATTGTTATTAAAGTTCCATTTGATACAAAATGCACTTTCAATATAAGGCCTAAATTTTTGATCCAAGGATCTAATGATTCTAAGATTTTATATACTTGTTTTATGTTAAGTAGTGGTTCACCACCAAAAAAAACGATTGTGATATTCTTGTAATTTCTTTCTATTATTATATTTTTAATGAATTTTATAACCAAATTTGAATTTTTGTTATTCATCGTTTTTCTTTTAATCTCACCATTTTTCTCAAAAAAATATTTTTCATAGCAATATGTACATGACATATTACAAGCGTAAGATGAGAGAATCGTAAAAAAAGATTTAAAACCATAAAATTTTTTTTTATTTGATAGGCATTTGTAAATTAATCTCTCGTTTGTATTATCATCAATTAAAATATTTTCTTCTTTAAGGATCGATAATAATTTCTTATTAATTAAACCATCTTTGAAATTTTTAATTGCATTTAGAGCTTCATTATCTACCACAAATGTAGAACCAGATAAAGTATTATAAATGATATGAGAATTCTTATCGTTTAAAGGGAAATATAAATTATAAAATGAAGCTTTCATTTGGATTTTCTAGAAATTTTTGAATATTAAATTAAAAAAAAAGATTTTCTGTTTTACTAAATACCAACAATACAGGGAAGAATATACCAAACATTTGTCATATATTCTTTTAAAATTATTTGTTTAACTTTCATGATGTATCACTCCTTTGATATAAATTAAGTATTATTTATAATGTCGTATTTTACATTAATGTATCTTTTCTTAAAAGCTTATCGTAAGTACTTAGTTCTTTGATCATTTGGTTTGTTAAAAGGTTTCTGATTTCACGAAGAATATTCATTGAATTTGCCTAGATTTTGAAGTGAGAATCGAATAACAATATAAAATTGGAAAAGATTATCTTTAGAGGATAAAAACGAATTTAAATTGAGCTCTTCATCCGAGAATACTAAATCAAGCAATTTATCGAAATCTTTTCCGTTTATCTTGCACATCATGTATAATGACAGATAAATGACGTATGTCGCATGACCTCAGAGCTCTTAGACCCCCTGAACGCTTCCGCTGGACGACGAAAGGACGGAGTTCCCTCTCCGCTTCGTTGTATCGGGAGGCATGCCCTCGTACTTCAAGTATGTAAATAACATCTTTTCATATTTTTCATAACGCGTCAAGAGCTTTTCTAACCCTTCTTCAAGCACACCTTCCTTTCGCAACTTAAGGATGAGATCTCTTAACTTCTCCTCTGCTTCATCTTTTGTTAATCGCTTGGACTTGTCTGATTTCCACCCAAGAACCGTGTGCTTGAAGGTTGCCCTGAAAAATGACCTCAACCGTATCGCTTGGTTCAAGCTCTTATGGTTCTGAACCCGTCGCTTTTTTAGCGTTTTCATTTGAGTTTCTAACGGTTCGAGTTTTTTCGGACGTCCACGCTGTTTTTTGCACCTGCGGAACTCGCTTCTTTTTGTACCACCTCCTCGTGGTTTTCCAGCTTTTTTTTGATACGCTCATTCTCTTTTTCTAATTAAAATAATACAATTAAGATCTTTATTATAAATTTTCAAAATTTACAAAACTTAAGGTTTTAATTAAAAATTACAATACAATTGAAAAAAAATACAATTTCGGGAAACAGCAAATTTCAAACTTGCAATTTTAAGAACTAGAAGATTTACTTAAAGAAATACCTTATAATAATGAAGAGACTGTTATTCCTATCCAAATAGTAACACAAAACTTCATAAATACAAAAGAAAGTAAAAATTCTTATACTTATGAATTTAATCTATTTTTACCTTATAATAATATCAAAATTAGGAAAAAATAGTTCAAATTAGATGATTTTAAGGCGCTTTATGATTCTAAAAAAAAAA